>CAYQFW010000134.1:0-4093 GCA_964416955.1 uncultured Ruminococcus sp. | reverse complement strand
TAATCCATTTGAATGTAAGACCTGCAACATAAATTGTATAGCAGGGGGGAGTATTGAACATAGAACCGTTTTCAGCGTGTGTTACATAGTTGAGCATTGTAGGAGTGATATCCATAGCGTTGCCGAGTAAATCCTTGCGAATGATAACAATTGTAACACCTGCGGGAGCTACGTTCTTCTGAGCGCCTGCATAAAGCATACCGAACTTTGTAACATCAATCGGTTCGGACAAAATACAGCTTGAAATATCGGCAATAAGCGGAACGTCGCCTGTGTCGGGTAATTCGTTGTATTTTGTACCGTAGATGGTGTTGTTCATACAAATGTGAACAAAGTCAGCGTCCTTATCAAAGTCAGCTGCGGTGGTTTTAGGAATATAGCTGAAGGTCTTATCCTTAGAAGATGCTACCTCGCGAGCGGCACCGTAGCGAGCGGCTTCTTTGTAAGCCTTGGTAGCCCATTGACCTGTGATAATAAAGTCTGCTTTGTTGTTTTTGTTCATAAGATTTAAGGGAATCATTGCAAATTGGGTAGAAGCACCGCCCTGTAAGAACAATACTTCATAGTTTTCGGGAATATTCATAATCTCACGAAGATTTGCTTCTGTTTCGTCAAATATTGCCTGATATTCTTTTGAGCGGTGGGACATTTCCATAACAGATTGTCCGCTTTCGCCAAATTCCAACATTTCTGCTGCTGCAGTCTTTAATACTTCTTCGGGAAGCATAGAGGGACCAGCGCTAAAGTTATAAACTCTTGCCATAATAATGACCTCCAAAATTGATTTTTTTAAAATATGTACTCTATTATATGAAGAAGGAAACAGAATGTCAATAGGTTTGTTAGAAATTTAACAAACTTTTTTGAAATTTTAGCACTTTTTCAGAAAATATTGTTATTTTTTTAACAAATTGCAAGTTTTATGCCAAAATCGTTGCAATCTATGAGATATTGTTATATAATATATATGATGGATTTTATGTCGATTTTTACAAGGAGAAATTATAATGGTTAAAAGACTGTCGAAAATTGTATCAGTTATTTTAATTCTTGTTGTATTTGTTTCGAATATAGCAACTATTTCTTATGCGGCAGTAGATAACAACTTTAAATTGTATGAAACTGATATAAATGAAATTGTCGAAGATTTGCGTGACGCCATGACCGACCGTGACGAACGGATTGTAATTAAGTATGCAACAAAAACTGAATATAATAGTGATAATTTCGGTGATTTTATAAATAACCTCTATGCATTGGCACTTAACGAAACCGATGAGTCTGATGAAGGGGATTATCTACGATATATTGTTACAGATTTCGGCACGGACAATACAGATGTGAGAAAAATCGGAAGTATGTATTACTACGATATTCCGTTATATATAAAATATTACACAACAAGAAGTCAAGAAAAAATAGTTGAAGACAGCGTGAAAAAAATAATAAAAGGCTTCAATTTTAATAAAGACACAACCGATAAAGAAAAATGTGATAAGATTTACCGTTATATCACTGCTAATATAAAATATGACTATGCTAATTTAAATGATGACAGTTATACTTTAAAATATACCGCCTATGCCGCCTTGGTAAACAAGACTGCTGTTTGTCAGGGATATGCAACGTTGTTTTATAGAATGGCTAAAGAATGCGGGCTTAATGTTCGTGTTATTTCAGGAACAAGCAGGGGCGATGGTCACGCTTGGAATATTGTGAAACTTGACGGAATGTATTATTATCTTGATTCCACATGGGATGCAGGAACAAATATATATAAGTATTATCTTAAGGGTAGTAATGATTTTGGCGACCATATATGTGACACGGTATTCGAAACTGCAGAATTCAAACAACAGTATCCCATTGATATTGATAATTATGGGGAAGCTCACGCTTACGAAAAGATTTATGAAGACAACTTTTGTATAAAATATGCTTGCAAAGACTGTAATAATGAAAGAACAGAGTCAAAACTTCCCTTAGGCGAAACTTTGGCACAGGATACTGACGGTACATGGTATTATTTTGTTGACGGTGTTAAAAACAGCGCCTCCACACTTCTTCAATATGACGGTAAATTGTGTTATATAAAAAGCGGTATTTGGGAGAAGAATTCAAATGTGGTAGTTCTTTATGATAATAAATATTATTATATTAAAAACGGTGTTTGGGACGAAAGTTATACAAAGATTGTAAAATGCGACGGAAAGAACATTTATATAAAGAACGGTCTTTGGCAAATATCGGAAACAGGATTTATTGAGTATGACGGTCAAGAATATTATATTAACGATGGTGTGTGGACAAAGTCTACTTCGTTTATTAAGTGCGGCGGAAAATATTATTATGTAAAAGACGGCATAAAAACCGCAACAACAGGTTTTGTAAAGTATGACGGAGAGTACCGTTATGTAGTAGACGGCGTATGGAATAAAGTTACTGATTTTATTAAATACAAAAACAGAGAATATTATGTTAAAAGCGGTGTCAGAAGCACTGCTACAGGATTTGTAAAGTTTGACGGTGAGTATTATAAGATAAATAAAGGCATCAGAAGTTCAACCGTTACCTATAAAAAATGCGGGAATGCTTATTTAAGACTTTCCGTCACGGAATATACCTATAGCGGCAAGGCTAAAAAACCAAGCGTTAAGGTATATGACAGTAACGGTAACACATTATCTTCGGGTTATTACAAGGTGACTTATGCCGAAGGCAGAAAGAATGTCGGCAAGTATAAAGTGACTGTTAAATTTATGAAAAAGTATTCAGGAACTCAAAAACTTTATTTTACAATCATTCCCGATGATACGAGCATAAGTAAACTTTCGGCTGCCAATAAGAGCCTTAAAGTCACCGTTAAGAAAAAGTCAAAACAGGTAACAGGTTACCAAATTCAGTATTCGACTTCAAAAACGTTCAGTTCGGCAAGTACCAAAACGGTTTCAAGTTACAAGACTACAGCGGTAACACTCACAGGTCTTAAATCCAAGACTACTTATTATGTCAGGGTTCGTACTTATAAAAAGGTTAATGGAAAGAAGTATTACTCTGAATGGTCAAAGGCTGTAAAGAAAAAGACTAAATGAATTAAAAAACTCCCGTTGTGTCAGCGTGATGTGACAACGGGAGTTTTACTGTTAATTATGGATTTTTGTTAATTTAAGTATTCTTACAACAGCAGGGGAAAGAAGGATGTTTGTTCCAAGTTCAAATAAGAAGTTACCGCCCGCTAACCCCAAGAACATATAAGCTGCGGCATTGTTAAAGCCTGCAGCCGCGCCCCAGCTCTTGACTGTTTCAAGAAAGAATAAGTTACAGCCAAGCAGAAATATACCTGTATTTACAATAGGACATACAACTGCTGCTGCTATAACTGCTATGTAATGGTTAAATTTAGCAAGCAACTTGTATACTATTCCTGCCGCCAAGCCACAGAGTGTACCTTTGACTAAAACCGTAGCAATGGTACCCCAATAGTTCACGGTTAAAAATGCAGTTGCATCACCGCTAAGCAATACTACCACACCGAAAACAAAACCCAGCCATGCGCCGATTTTGTAACCACAGGTGGCCGCCCCTACAATGATTGGCAACAGAACAAGCGAGATTGAAAACATACCGAAGCGTATAAAGGTGCCTAAGAATTGAAGCACAATTACAAGCGCGGTGAATACTGCTCCAAGCACAAGCGTGCGAGTTTGTTGCCGCCTTTTTTCTGTGTTTGACATAAAAATTACCTCCGATACTGCCTGGAGCGCTTCGCTTAGTGAAAAATGAAGAGTGAAAAGTGAAGAGATATGGTGTTTGCAGATGCAAACGAATGTAAATGTGAAATAATCATCATTTCGACCATAATCTTACACTAAAACTTTTACTAAAGCGTTGATTCGCGGTGCAGTTCATAATATTTGTAATCCGCTAAAGCGGTAATTACTAATGGTTCTTTTCGTATATCACACGAAGACCTTCAAGCAAAAGGTTTTCGTTATAAATAATATTATTTTTGCAATGTGCAATAATTTCTTTCGAAAGTCCGCCTGTGGCTACAACGGTGGGTTTTTCGCCGAGTTCTTCGGTTATTTTTTCG
>CAYQFW010000133.1:0-4113 GCA_964416955.1 uncultured Ruminococcus sp. | reverse complement strand
TTGCAGGCATTTTGTTAATTTTTTTATCAAGCTTCAACTCCGCAAAAGAAACTTCCGCAAAAACAAACTCTTTTACCGAAGTTTCCGCTGAAGAATACCGTGAAGAACTTGAAAAAGATATAAAACAGATTGTAAAAGGGATAACGGGAAGCAACAAAATCACGGTTGTTGTCACTCTCGAAAGCGGTATGCGGTATAAATATGCCGATACTACCGAAGGCGCATCTACCGATAAAACCGAAGATAATGTATCTTCTTCAAGCAGCGAATTAAAACAAGGGTACATAACAGTCAAAACCGCAGACGGCGGCGAAGAAGCATTGCTGGTCACAACCCAAATGCCAGAAGTTCGGGGAGTTGCAATCGTCTGTCTTGGCGGTGATAACGAAACCATAGCCAAAAAAATTGAAAATACCGTTACGGCGGCATTAAATATTACATCACAAAGAGTACACATAGCAGGAGGAAACTGAAATGAAAAAAGGTAAGGTTTTAGGAAAAGGACAATTGGCAATTGGTGTTATGGTTGTGGCTTTAGTCGCAGCAATATGGCTTAACACCAAATATATGCCCTCTTCTACAAAATATTTAGGCGAAGCCTCATTTGTATCAACAAGTTCAAGCGAAGCAGTCGAGACATCAGCTCCGGCAGAAGATTATTTCACCACCGCCAAAGCTGAACGCGAAGAATCCTTAAAAACTGCAACCGAAACTGTGACCGAACTTTTAAAAAGCGAAAACTTAACCGAAGATGATAAAGCGTCGGCACTTGAAAAAATCGAAACCATTGCTGATAATCTTGAAGCCGAAGCCAATATCGAAGCGCTTCTCAAAGCCAAAGGTTTCTCACAAGCAGTTGCGGTAATCGGGGCAGACGGTATAAATATTATTGTGAAATCAGACGGTCTTACCACCGCTAACACAATGCAGATTCAGGATATTGTCGTAGCCGAATCAGGACTCGACCTTTCTAAAATAAAGATTATACCTGTAAAATAGCAAAAATCCGAACACCAGTTGTTCGGATTTTCATTTAATATCTTTCTATAAAATTCTTAATTGTCTTAACCGTGAATTCAGCGGTTTCAACCATAAGGTCGGGACTTATATAATCGAAGGACGCTTCGGAATTATAAACTCCCTCATATCCCACTTCTTTCAAAGCGGCAAAAAAATCTTCCCAGTCTATAGTACCCGCACCTATAACGCGATGATGGTCGATAATACCGAAGTTATCATGAAGATGAAGACAAGCAACATTTTTTCCAAGCCGTCTTACAAATTCAGCAGCAGTTGGTTGATTATGCTGAGCAGTAAGGTTAATATGTCCTGTATCAATACAGCAAACAAACCATTCACCGAGCTCACTGTTTCTTACGTCATCAAACAGAGCTTTATACTCGTCCCATCCTCCAAAGAAATCCATCTTATTACCCAAATTCCAATTTGAACCGACCGTTTCAAGCGCCACTTTAACCCCATTATCACGAGCATAAGGTAAAATGCTCTTAAAGGCTCTGCGAGCTCTGAATCGCATTTCTTCGGGTGTGGCATTAGGGTTTGACAAATCACTACTGGGATGGTAAACGCAATATTTTGCTCCCAAAATCTTTGCGGCTTTAAAATCACACTCAGCATTTTTGGGGAAAGTAACGGTATTATATTCTTCGTCATTTTCTCTGAAGGTTCGCATTGTACCGTGGGTTTGGAAAACCGTAAGACCGCGTTTTTCCACTTCTTCCCTTATATTTTCAAAGTAAGCCGTAAACTCTTCTTCACTCTTTGTATAGATAGAATCATCGGGATATTCAAAAAGGTTATAAGGGTTAAAGTCAAAATCTATTCCATCAGCACCGACTTCTTTCGCAATATCAAGAGTTTTTTCTAAACCATATTTTGAAATAAAGTCAACAATAGCAACACTGATTTTTCTTTCCATATAAGTCTCCGCTTAATCAATAAATCTCGACACAAAATTTTTCATTGTTTTGACTGTTAATATAGCTGTTTCAGCAATCAAATCTTCATGTATATGCTTTAAAGTAACCTCAGAATTGAAATTGTTATCATACCCGATTTCTTTTAGCGCTTTAAAAACATCAACCCAATCAATTGTGCCGCCGCATAGTATACGGTGTTGGTCAACAATCCCATCATTATCGTGAAGATGCAAACAGTAAACATGCTCACCCATAAGCCTTATAAACTCGGCAGGGGTTGGTTGATTATGCTGACCTGTAAGATTTATATGTCCTGTATCAATACAACAAACAAACCACTCACCAAATTCACTGTTTTTCACATCGTCAAAAAGCGCTCTGAACTCATCATAACCGCCAAAGAAATCCATTTTATTATTAAGAGTCCAGTTAGAACCAACTGTCTCAAGCGCTACTTTAACACCGTTATCGCGGGCAAAAGGCAAAATGCTCTTAAAAGCCCTACGCGCACGAAATCGCATTTCTTCGGGAGTTGAGGTTGGGTTTGAAAGGTCGCTTCCGGGGTGAAAAACACAAACCGAGGCGCCCAAAATTTTGGTGGCTTTTAAATCATACTCGGCATTCTTCGGAAAGGTAACCAAATTATAGTCTTCGTCATTTTCTCTAAAGGTTCTCATTGTACCGTGAGTTTGAAAAATCTTAAGACCGCGTTTTTCAACTTCTGCTCTAATATTCTCAAAATACGCCACAAATTCTTCTTCGCTCTTCGTGTAAATAGAATCGTCAGGATACTGAAAAAGATTATAATCATTAAGGTCAAAATCTATTCCGTCTGCACCCCATTCTTTAATCTTGTCAAGCGCAGTGAGAAACCCGTATTTATCAGCTAATGTACCTGATAACGCTCCTACTGACAGGCTGAATTTTCTTTCCATAATCAACACACCTTTTAATTTATTTTAAGGACTTTTAAAGTCTTTAACCACATTATATAACCCAGCTTTTTCTTTGTCAACAACAAAAACTTCAAAAAAAAGTTGTTTTATTCATAAAAAGGTGTTATAATAAAAAAAAGATTTTTTAAATTATTATGGGGGTTAAAACTATGGATAATACAACCACTCTTTCCATCAATACTGAAGTGCTTAAAAAAATGGCAAAAATTGCCGCTACAGAAATTGAAGGCGTTGCAGGTATTTCTAACAAAAATCTCGATTTAAAAGGCGCGCTTAAAACCAAAAATCCCTTTGCAGGCGTTAAGGTTGAAAATGTTAACGGCGCTTTGGAAATCAGCATTTACATTATCGTTAAAAAAGACGCCAATGTAAAAGAAGTAGCCGAAAAAGTTCAGGAAAATGTTAAAGACAAAATTCAGACTATGACAGGCTCCGCTGTTACAAAGGTTAATGTAACTGTTGCCGATATCGAGTTCGAAAAAGCAGAAGCCGAAGCTGAAGAAGAATAAAAAACATAAAAACTACCGCCGAGTTGTAAATTGCGACTCGGCGGTTTTTATAGATAATATTCAAAATTTAAAAGATTTACGATGGAACTACAATATTCTTTTACTTTATTGCGTATTGATATTTCTTTCCATCAACCTTAAATTCAACAACGATTTTTTCTTTGTTTTCTTCTAACTGTTTTGGAACTTCCATACAAAATCTGAAATATCTTGTTTTGTTAGAACTCAAAGGTTCAAAAGTGGTTTCTGTTTTACGTTGTTGCCATTGGCCATAATAAGGTTTTTTCGAATTTGCAACAGCAGAAAAACTTCTTAAATCATCAAGATCAAATTCGAATTTATAATCAGCATCATATTTTATAGTGAAATCATACTTAAAAGTTTCGTTTTTTGTCGAATTACCGATATAATTAACAACAGCAGAAAAATAAATCATAGTTTTTTCGTTCTCAGCTACAAATGGGTTATTACTGTTTCCCAAACTACTTTTACTAGGTTTTAAAAAGCCGTCGTCCGGGCTATTGCTTAAACTATCTGCAAAACCGCCAAATTCGGGAGTGAATTCATACATTTTTGTCGTTACAGTTTCGCCAAATGCGTATACTTTTTTAGGGCTTCCGCAACCAATCACCATAATACAAATACACATAACCATCATCAAAATACATAAAAACTTTTTCATAAAAATTTTCCTTTCTATCCACTCGC
>CAYQFW010000132.1:0-4116 GCA_964416955.1 uncultured Ruminococcus sp. | reverse complement strand
AAATAATTTTACCGTGAAGTCCGTTTTCACAAGACTCCACTTTAATATTTACAAATTGACCAAGAAGACTTTCGTCCCCTATGAATTCAATAACAGCAGTACCCGAAGTGTGACCTGTCATATAACCATCATTTTCGGAAAAATCATCACACAAAACGCGAAAAGTTTTTCCTAAAAATTTAATTTTATTTTCTTCCGCCACCTTTTCCTGTGCTAAAAGAAGTTCACTAAACCATTTTCCCTTTTCGGCACGCGAAACAGAATCTTGCATTTCGGCGGCGGGTGTTCCCTTTCGCTTCGAATAAATAAACGTGAAGAGTGAAGCAAATTCAACCTCTTTTACAAGGCTTAAAGTTTCCTTAAAATCTTCATAAGTTTCTCCAGGGAAACCAACAATAATATCACTTGTTAAATCAACATCAGGAATACGCTTTTTAGCGTTTTCAATCAGTTCAAGATATTGCTCGCGGTTATAATAGCGGTTCATTTTTTTTAAAATTCGGCTGCTGCCGCTTTGAAAAGGCAGATGCAAATGTCGGGTTACCTTTTTGCACTCCTTAATAGTATCGAGAAGTTCTATTGTGCAGTCTTTTGGGTGAGAAGTCATAAAACGGATTACAAACTCACCCTCAATATCATTTAACATACGAAGCAGTTTTGCAAAGTTTATACCGTGGGAACAGCCCTTACCGTAGGAATTAACATTTTGTCCTAAAAGGGTGATGTCTTTATAACCGTCTTTAATCATTTGCTTAAATTCTGCAACAATTTTTTCAGGCTCGCGTGAACGCTCTCTGCCACGAACATAAGGCACGATACAATAAGTGCAAAAATTGTTGCAGCCGTACATTATCGGAAGCCAACCTTTAAATTTGCCGTCACGGTTAACAGGAACATCTTCAACAATAGTATTGTCTTCCATTGAAAGTTCAAAAATACGCTTTCCGCCCGACAAACGCTTATAAATAAATTCAGGTAAGCGATGCTCAACGTGAGTGCCCATCACAATATCAACATAAGGATAGCTTTTTCTAATCTTTTCTTTAATGTGTTCTTGTTGTACCATACAACCGCAAACCGCAACAACGGTATTCGGTCGGTCTTTTTTAACCTGCTTTGTCATACCTATATTTCCAAAAACTCGGTCTTCGGCATGCTCGCGCACGGCGCAGGTGTTAAAGATTATAAAATCGGCATTATCTATTTCGTCAACAATAGTATATCCCATTTGAAAAAGCATACCCTTAAGCCGTTCAGAATCGCTTACATTTTGCTGACAGCCAAATGTTACAACGCAGGCTTTGGGTTGTGCGCCGTATACTGTACCAACAAGTTTCAGCACGCGATTTGCATAACCCATTTGCTCTTCGAGTATAGGATTATTCTCAAATAATTGCAAGTTTTTAACTCCTAAATAATATAATAATAAATTATACTATATTTTTATATATAATGCAAGGAAAAAGAACAAAAAATCACAGCAATTTTCAACTGCTGTGATTTTAAATTATTTCCAGTATCCGAGTTCTATTCCCTTTTTGTAAACGAGGTCTGCCAAAACCTTATAGCCGAGCTTGTTTAGGTGGCAGTCACCGTAGACCGCTTTATGTATAAATCGGGTTGAAAGTTTACCGTTTTCTAAGCATTTAATATCGTTTTCGTCCTTCTCGATTCCGTAATCTTCCCAAACTTTTTCTTTACAATATTCGCGCAAATCGACACATCTATTGCCAAAATTCTGACGGAATTTTTCCGCAACAGCGTCTCCGCGGTAATGCGGAATAAGGGCGATAAAACGCTCATTCAAGGCTTCAATTTTCTTATAACGGTCGATAATAATATCTATAGGCATATCACCGTCATTAGCGCCCTGCAAAAGCACAGTACAGTAACATTCGCTATAAATTTGCGAATAGTCATATTTAATCAAAGCGCCTACCTTTATTACTTCGCGCTCACTGGCATCACTTCGGCAAAGGACATATTTATCCTCTTCTTCCGCGCCGACTCTGTCAAAGCGCAAGGTATAAGGCTTACCGTCAATATAAAGGTTTGTTATCGGCAATTCGCGGCCCATAACACCGTAGCGATAACGCATCATTTCGCCATTTATTCCCGAAAAAATTTTATAA
Organism: uncultured Ruminococcus sp.; assembly: GCA_964416955.1. Taxonomy (GTDB): domain Bacteria; phylum Bacillota; class Clostridia; order Oscillospirales; family Acutalibacteraceae; genus UBA737. The sequence goes on along the minus strand of CAYQFW010000132.1, from coordinate 1,984 downwards.
TTTGAAATATACTCATATTGTCCTTTTTCAAAAACAACTTCATTTGTAACGGTGAACGGCAGAGCGTTAGCGCGAGAACAAATTGTGTAACTGTTTTCCCCTCCAACACCCGCGTTTAAAACTTTTATCTGGTCTTTGAGATACTCAGCTAAAACACCAGGGTATGCATCAGGTCTTGCCATCGCCATACCTTCGGTAATGCTATCACCAAAACATATAACAACCTTATCATACATCGGTTTCATTGTTATCAACTCCCTTTTTAAAGATTAAAAATTTACTGAAAATATAGTTTAAAACAACTACCAAGATATTAGAAACTATCTTAACTGCAAGTGACGGAAAATGCCAAAAATCGACAAACAAAAGCATAATTCCAAGGTCTAAAACACCCGTAAAAACTCTACAACCGAAAAACGACACAATCTCCTTTAAAAGATTGTTGTTTTTGCTTTCGAAAACATAAATTTTATTTGTAAAGAAGGCAAAAAGCACCGACAATATCCAGGCAATAACGGTTGAAACCGCAGTACTGAAACCCGCCTTTGACAAAGCCCAAAAAGAAACAATATTTACAAGAGTAGTTAATGCGCCGAAAAGCAGATAGAAAAATACTTCCTTACTTTTCTTCATAATCCAAAATCTCCGAAACGGTGTAACGCGGACGGTGTTTGGTTTCAATATAGGTCTTACCTACATATTGACCGACAACACCTACAGAAAACAGTTGAACACCACCTAAGAACCAGATAGAAATCATAAGCGAAGCCCAACCTGGATTAGTGTCGGCAAAAAAATAAGAAATCAAAACATACAAAAGCGCAATTATTGAGCAAAGAATTATCAAAAACCCCAAAGCCATAATAAGTTTTATGGGCTTAATCGAAAGTGAAGTAATGCCTTCCCAAGCAAACGATACCATCTTTTTAAATGGATATTTTGTTATACCCGCAGTTCTCTCTTTGCGAGAATAATACACACAGTCTGATTTTAAACCGATTTTTGTAACAATACCGCGCAAAAAGATATTACGCTCGTCATATTCTCTTAAAATCTTGAGCGCATCATTACTCAAAAGACGGAAATCTGCGTGGTTATCAACGGTTTTAGCACCAAGGAACGACATTAGTTTATAAAACAAATTCGCCGTTGTACGCTTGAAATACGAGTCGGTTTTGCGGTCATTTCGAACACCGTAAACAATATGCGCACCTGACAAATACTTATCAACCATATCTTCAATAACTGCAATGTCATCTTGTAAATCGGCATCAATTGTTATTGTGAAATCAAACTTGTCCACAGCATATTCAAAACCTGCCAATAAAGCATTCTGATGCCCTGCATTAAGCCCTAAATTCAAACCGTAAATATAGTTAGTCTTAGCGTGCGCGTCGGATATAATTTCCCAGGTTTTGTCTTTACTTCCGTCGTTTACAAGCAAAATTCCGCTTTCACGCGAAATCTTGTCCTTTTGGAGTAAATCATTCATAACCCCGCTTAACTTTTCAATAGTAGTCGGTAAAACTTCTTGCTCGTTATAACACGGAACAATAATTAAAAGCTTTTTCATTTTAACACCTTTTAAGTTTAATAAAATCATTATACCCTTATTTTCTTTTAAGGTCAACAAAAAATCCCGCGTTTTCGCGGGATTTTTAATATTATTACATTTTAGCAAGATTTGCTTTAAGGTTTTCGAGCTGTTCTTTGAGTTCCTTAGGTAACTTATCGCCAAACTTCTTGTAGTGTTCGGTAATTTCAGCAGCTTCCTGTTCCCATACAGCCTTATCAACTGTTAAGATATCCTTAAGGGTTTCGATATCCATATCCAAATCGGTAAGGTCGATATCTTCGGGCTTCGGAATGTAACCGATAGCAGTTTCAGTAGCGTCTGCCTTGCCTTCGCAACGGTCGATAATCCAGTTAAGAACGCGCATATTGTCGCCAAAACCGGGCCATACGAAGTTGCCTTCGTCATCGG
>CAYQFW010000131.1:0-4148 GCA_964416955.1 uncultured Ruminococcus sp. | reverse complement strand
ATCTCACTAATCACTCGCAGGACTTCTTTAATTTTATAATCTGGTATTACCATTTTCTTAGTTACAGATTTCATTTCTGCCCCTAAAGCAGTCTGTTGCTCTGTTGTCTTCACACTATTTTCTATTAAAAGTGGTCCGACTAATTTTTCATATTCATTAATTAAGAATCCCGCCCTTATCGTACTCTTTTCTGACTCAGATAACGCCTTTCTTGCATTTACACGTGCCTGATGCAAGTCTCTTCCTATTCCATAACCAATGAAGATAGGAAAGTTCACATGAACATTAAGCTGACTCTGTATTTTACAAACCGTGTACCCCTCTGTAAGCTTTTCAACATTTTTGCGGTTTGTTAATACTTCAATTCCAGAAGCATTTCTTCCCAGGAAATAATTTTCCTGAGAATCAGCTCCAAAAAATTCCATCAAAGCTGCCTGTAATGTTAACAACTGGTATTCCAGTGAATAATCTGGTTGCTTCCCCAGCAAACCTGCCACTGCCACATTAATAATTGCAGGGCAGTTATCCTGAAGCTCGCGATATTCAATTTCCTTAAATAGGGAAAGACACACTTCCCGCAGATATGCAATGCTTGGGAATGGGAAATATACAGGAACCCCCTGCTCCTCCAGTCTTTTTACAATACTGCTAAAACGGGTTACACACAAATCAATTGTTCCACTTTTCCACAATTTCAGATGCTTTTCATATTCCTGTTCTTCTATCTGATAAATTTCATCCAGACCTTTTTCATATACAATCTGATTCGTCGTAATAGAAAGTGGTGTACTAAAGTCATGCATCAGATATGTCTTTAAATCAATATTGAACATTTCTACCAAATCCGCATAAATACGTTCAAAATCCAAAAAACGATTTTCTTCTAACAGGCGGAAAAACAGCTGACATATCGCTGCATCATCTGTATTAAACGGCATAATTACTCTCTCTGTATTAGGAAATGACAGCTTTATTACTCTCGCCGGAAAACTTCCACTGGTAAGAACCCCAACAACATCATCTGGAATGCTCTGATACAAATCAGGAATATCTTTAAAATTATTATATACAAAAATCTGGTAATCACAGTCTAATTGCATTCTTGAAAATGTTGACTGCACATAATCAACCATAAATTCTGTTGTAATAATTGCTATTTTATGATTCACCGCTTTTTCTCCTATCTGTCCTTTATTCAGACTATTTTATAAGTAATGTCCTTTTATGTCACTTCCTCATGTCTGATTCTAGCACCATTCCATCCAAAAATCAATCTTATCCATCTTACATCCTATGTCTGAAAGTCTTTTTATGTCTTTAAATAGCTATTTTCTATAATTTTATCTATTTTTTGCACAAATTTTCTACCTCAAAATCATAAAAATCATAGAAAGTATCATTTAAAGACATTTTTCAATTGACTTGGGACACTAAAAGACATTATGATATAACCATAACAAGCAAAGACAAGGAGGACACTTATGAATCATTTTTTAAAAAGAGCTGAGGAATTAAAAGAATCCATGCTGAATGACAGACACTACCTTCACCAGCATGCCGAAGTAGGAAACGAACTTCCTGTAACTACAAAATATGTTATGGATAGATTAACAGAAATTGGTCTTGAACCAAAAGAAATCTGCAAATCTGGTGTAGTTGCTGTTATTGAAGGTAAAAAACCTGGCAAGACATATTTACTCCGCGCAGATATGGACGCTCTTCCAATGACAGAAATCAACGATCTTCCATTTAAATCTTTGACAGAAAATGCACATAACTGCGGACATGATATGCATGCAAGTATGCTTCTTGCTGCAGCACAGATGCTAAAAGAAAAAGAAGATGAATTAGAAGGCTGCGTTAAATTAATGTTCCAACCAGCTGAAGAACAGTTCAAAGGTTCACCAGCTATGATCGAAGCAGGGGTTTTAGAAGGCGTTGACGTATGTTCTGCAATACATGTAATGCTTGACTGGGATGCTCCGGCTTATGGCTGCAGACCAGGATTTATGACATCTTCCTGTGATGGTTTCAAAATAACAGTTAACGGAAAAGGTTGCCACGGCGCTATGCCAGAACAGGGAATTGACCCAATCAACGTTGGAATCCACATTTATCAGGCATTCCAGAACCTCATTGCAAGAGAAACCGGTTCTAAAGAAACTGCATGTCTGACACTTGGACAGTTTGCTGCCGGTGAAACAGCCAATATTATTCCTGCAAGTGCTGTTATGCAGGGTACACTTCGTACATACAACCAGACATTAAGAGAAAAACTGGTTAAAAGAATGCATGAAATCGTAGAAGCTGCTGGTCAGATGTTTGGTGCAGAAGTTACTTATGAAGTACTTTCTTCCGTACCTTCCTGCTACACAAATCCAGAAATGTTAGCAGAAGTAAGAACCTATCTAGCCGACTTAGGTGATTTATGTAAGGATGATGGTTACATGGTTACACCATCTGATGATATCGCATTTGTTTCTGAAAAAGTACCTACTACATATCTGATGCTTGGTGCAAGAGTGGAAGGTAATCCTTATCCACACCACAACCCAAGAGTTTTATTCGATGAAAATGCTATGCCTCTTGGTGCTGCAATGCATGCACAGTGTGCATTTGAATGGCTTAAAAACCACAAATAAACTGCACAGACAAATTATTGAACAAAGGAGAACAAACTATGGAAAACAAAAAACAGGGTAAATTGTTTTATGGCTGGATTGTTGTTATTGGCTGTATCCTTATTACCATGACAATGGTTCCACCTATCATGGCTCTTAGTAATAAATATTTAATTTATGTAACAGAAGATTTAGGTATCTCAAGAAGTGCCTTTACTTTAGCAAATACAATTTTACAGGGACTTGGTATTTTCCTTTCCCCAATGGTATCTAAAAACCTTGCAAAAGGTGATTTAAAGAAGATTCAGTCAATCAGTATTATCGGATATGCTGTATGCTACGCTTCTTATTCCTTTGCAACAAGCCCAATCCACTTATATATCTCTGCATTACTTTTAGGTGTATTCTACCTGAATGCAACTTTAATCCCAGTTAGTATGATGGTTACAAACTGGTTCGTAAAACAGAGAGGTCTGGCTATGAGTTTAGCTATGGCTGGTATCGGTGTTGGTGGAACTATTTTCAGTCCAATCCTTACTTTCCTTCTTGAAAGCTATGGCTGGAGAAATACATATAGAATTATGGCAGTTGTTATCTTGGTCATTGCACTTCCAACTTCCCTTTTCATCCTCAAGAAAAAACCGGAAGATATGGGTATGGTTGCTCTTGGTGCTGACGAAGCTCCTGTTGCCGGAAAGAAAGCTGCTGCTACAAAGCCAAATACTTTAACACTCAGTGTTTCTGAATCTAAAGGCCAGTTATTCTTCTGGTTAATGCTGATTGGTATGCTTGCTAATGGTATTATCAACTCTGGTGCTTTGGGACAGTTCCCACCTGCTATCCAGGAAGCTCATGGTGCAGCAGTTCAGGCTACAATCATTTCCTTATATTCCTTAGTTGGTATCGTTGGAAAGATTGTACTTGGATGGATCAACGACAAGTTTGGTGTTACAGTAAGCTCTATCTTCGGATGTGCTGCATTCGGTTTAGCACTTGTATTTATGTTATTATCCGCAAACAATGTTGCTTTACTTTATGTAATGGCATTTGCTTTCGGTTTCGGAAACCCAATTGGAACTGTATCTCCTCCATTAGTAACTGCTGAAGTATTTGGACAGGAAAAATACAGTGAAGCTTATGGTATTGCAAACAGCTTCTCGCAGATTGGTCTTTCTGTAGGTTCCTTATTAGTTGCTGCTATGTACGATGCAAGCGGTTCTTATACTACAGCATGGGTTGTACTTCTTATCTTCACAGCTTTAACATTAGTAGGCTGGGTTGGATCTGCTGCATTATCTAAAAAATACAAAGCATAATTCTTATTATATGGTTTGCCATAAATAAAACAACCACATAATAGTTCTTTCTAAAGAGCCCCAGACATCTCCCTGTCTGGGGTTCCTCCTTTTTAGAACAACCCTGGGTTTTCATATTTTGCGCATCACATAATGGGGCGTTATCTTATAGTATATGAATATGATTTTTCATCAATATCTGTTAATTAAAGGTCAGCTTGTGCCTCAGAAT
>CAYQFW010000130.1:0-4156 GCA_964416955.1 uncultured Ruminococcus sp. | reverse complement strand
TGAAGCGGCAGGCGGCAGAAATATTACAGTTATTGAAAGTCCGCTCGCAATTGCTTTTGGTTTGGGGCTTGATTTTGACTCCCCACACGGAACACTTATTGTAGATATCGGCGCGGGTACTACCGACGTTGCGGTTATTTCTATGGGCGGTATTGCAACCTGCAATTCCTTTAAAACCGCTTCGTATGATATCGACGCGCAGATTATCCGTTATGTAAGAAAAGAGTTTAATATCGAAATAGGCAACCTTACCGCCGAAGATATTAAAATAAAGGTTGGCACAGCCGTTGAACGCAAAGTTGAAATTGCTGTAATTGCAAAAGGACGAAATGTTTTTACAGGTCTTCCTGAAAGCTTTGAAATTACTTCAAGTGAAGTTTATGAAGCGATTAAGGATACACTCGATACAATTTGTAATGCTATTCGCGAAGTGCTTAATAAAACCGACCCTGACCTTGTTGCAGATATTATGCAAGACGGTATGTATCTCGCAGGCGGCGGCTCACTTCTTGCAGGTTTTCCGCAAAGAATTGAAGAGTTTTTGGGTGTTAAGGTGCATCACCTTGAAGACCCTGCACATAGCGTCGTAAAGGGTGCTGCGGTGGCACTCAAAAATAGTGAATTACTTAAAAATGTTGATTATCAGATGCGTTCTATAAAAGAACTGGAAATAGAATAAGGGTGATTTATATGTTGAATAAAAAAATGTTAGGGCTTGGTGAAAACCGCTCGGTTATTCGTGAAATTTTTGAATATGGCAATAAAAGAAGAGCCGAAATCGGCGCAGAAAATGTGTTTGATTTTAGCCTTGGTAATCCAAGTATCCCTGCTCCTAAAGAAGTAAATGAAGCAATGGTTAAACTTTTGACCGAAACTGACCCCGTAAAACTTCACGGTTACACTTCGGCACAGGGTGCACCCGATGTGCGCAAGACTATTGCCGATAGTATTATAAAGCGTTTTGGAATGCAGGCAGATGCTAATCTTATCTATATGACTTGCGGTGCGGCGGCTTCGCTCACAATATGCCTTAATGCAGTTTGTAACACAGGTGATGAAGTTATTGCTTTGGCGCCGTTTTTTCCTGAATACCGCGTTTTTGTAGAAAAAGCAGGGGCGAAACTTGTTGTGGCAAAATGCCGTGAAAGTGATTTTCAGATTGATTTTGATGTTTTGGAAAATGCCATAACTCCCAACACAAAGGCAATTATTGTAAATTCACCTAATAATCCCACAGGTGTTGTTTTATCGAAAGAAACCATTGAAGAGTTAGCAAAACTTTTGGATAAGAAACAAAAAGAATACGGTAAACGCATATTTATTATTTGTGACGAGCCTTATCGCGAATTGGCATACGGTGTGGAAGTACCTTACATACCCAATTTTTATCAAAACACTTTGGTTTGTTATTCTTACAGTAAGTCGTTGTCACTTCCGGGTGAGCGCATAGGTTATATTTTTGTGTCGCCTGAAATTGAAAACAGCGGCAAGGTTTATGCCGCAATCTGCGGGGCGGGTAGGGCTTTAGGCTTTGTTTGTGCACCAAGTCTTTTGCAATTTACCGTTAAAGATTGTGTTGAACTTACAAGCGATGTGAGTGTATACAAGAAAAATCGTGATTTGCTCTATAATTCATTGACCGAGTATGGATATACCGCTGCTAAACCCGACGGTGCATTTTATCTTTTTATAAAATCACCCGAATCTGATGCCAACGCTTTTTGTGAGCGCGCCAAAAAGTATGAACTGTTGTTAGTGCCAAGCGATTCTTTTGGGTATGAGGGATATGTTCGTATAAGCTATTGTGTATCCACCGAACAAATTGAAAAATCGCTACCTTACTTTAAAAGGTTGATTGAAGAATATAAGTAAAAAGTCACAAACCTTTTATTGCAGTTTTGCAAGCGGATGTAAAAAAGCCTTCTCATTTAAGAGAAGGCTGATTTGGTTCTGTTATTCATCGTTACAGCAAGAATTTCTGCGAAACAAAAGGGAAATGCACCAAACACCTGCAAGAGCAATTACAGTGTAGACAATACGGCTTATTATTGCAGTACTGCCACCGAATGCCCAGGCAACAAGGTCAAAACTGAAAAGCCCTACAAGTCCCCAGTTGAGCGCACCGATGATTACAAGAATTAAGCAAATTTTATCAAACATTTTTATCAACTCCTTTAAGTCAATAATATGTTTTGCTAAAATTTTAAAATTATACAAAAAATAAAACCTTTCTTTCGAAAGGTTTTAAAAAATTTTATTCAATATTTAAAATATCGTTCATATCGTAAAGACCGTGGGGTTTGTCGGCAATAAATTTTGCAGCTCTTAAAGCGCCTACGGCAAAAACCTGTTTGGAATGCGCTGCGTGAGAAAGGGTTATAACTTCATCACGACCGGCAAAGATAACATCGTGTTCGCCAACAATTGTGCCGCCGCGCACAGAATGAATACCAATCTCGTTTTTGGGACGCTTAGCACGCTTTGAGTGGCGGTCATATTCGTAGGCGAGTTTATCGTTAAAAACGCTGTTAACGGCATTTGCAAGCATTATGGCAGTGCCTGAAGGTGCGTCGAGCTTCTGATTATGATGTTTTTCAATAATCTCAACATCAAAATCATTGCCCAAAATATTTGCCGCCTTTTTAGCAAGTGAGCAAAGTAGATTAACACCTAAAGACATATTAAAGGTGAAGAAAACGGGGATAACTTTTGCGGCAGATTTGATTTTTTCAATTTGTGACTCGCTGTAGCCTGTTGTAGCAACTACAACGGGTAATTTTTTTGAGGTTGCAAAGGAAAGCAAATCATCAAGCAAAGCAACATTTGAAAAGTCAATTATAACATCTGCATCTACATTTACTTCATCAAAAGCAGGGAAGACGGGATAGTTCATACCGCTGTTGAATTTATCAACGCCTGCAACGATTTTTATTTCATCACTTGTGTTTGCACAGGCGGTAATATTGTTTCCCATTTTTCCGCAAGCGCCAACAAGAATTGCCTTTATCATTATTTCACATCCATTGATTTTAGATTAAATTACATTCCTTAAGTTTTTCTTTCAAACGCTCAAGGTTTGTTTGGTCCATAGGATAAAGCGGCAAACGGCATTCGCCGACATTCAGTCCCAAAAGGTTCATAGCGGTCTTCACAGGAACGGGGTTTACATCATAGAACATAGCGTTCATAAGACCGAGATATTTGTTCTGCAAAGCGGCGGCTTCGGTTGTGTTGCCCTTTAAATAAAGGTTACAAATATTGTGAACAACGTCGGGTAAAATGTTGGAAAGAACCGATATTACACCAATACCGCCTAGCGATAATACAGGAACGGTCTGGTCGTCGTTACCCGAGTAAATATCCAAATCGTCACCGCAAAGATATTTAATCTGTGCGATTTGCGAAATATCGCCCGAAGCTTCTTTTGTAGCAACAATTCTTTGGTGCTTGGCAAGCTCTTTGTAGGTTTCGGGTTTGATATTAACACCTGTACGCGAAGGCACATTGTAAAGTATAATCGGTTTTGTTACGCGGTCGGCAATATAATTATAGTGATTTATAAGACCGTTTTGTGAGGTCTTGTTGTAGTATGGGGTAACCATCAAAAGCGCGTCTGCGCCCAAATCTTCGGCATCACGGCAAAGTTCAACCGAATAGACAGTATCGTTACTGCCTGTGCCTGCAATAATGGGAACTCTTTTGTTTGCGGCTTTAACGGCAACCTCGATAACCTTAAGGTGTTCGTCGTAGCGTAAAGTTGATTTTTCACCTGTTGTTCCGCAAATTACCAAAGCGTCAACGCCGCTTTTGATTTGGCTTTCAACCAAAGCTTCAAGTCCTGCGAAATTAACGGTCGAGTCCTTGTTCATAGGGGTAATCAGCGCGGTAGCGCAACCTTCGAAAATACGTTCTTTCAAAAAACCACTCCTAAAAAATTAGTCCATATAACCTTTAGCGCAAAGGAGTTCTGCGAGTAACACCGCACCGCCTGCTGCGCCTCTTAATGTATTATGCGACACACAAACGAATTTATAATCATATTGTGTATCTTCACGAAGACGGCCAATGGAAACTGCCATACCTTTTTCAAGGTCGCGTGTGAGTTTGGTTTGAGGCATATCGTCTTCGGTGTAGTAGTTAAGGAATTGCTTGGGAG
>CAYQFW010000129.1:0-4225 GCA_964416955.1 uncultured Ruminococcus sp. | reverse complement strand
TTATAACGCGTTTGTGGGCGTGCTGAATGTTACCCGGACTTTTGCGGAAACTCTTCAGGATACTTTGAGTCCTTCCGCCGCCATCTACAGAGAAAGTGCCGTGGAGTACCTTTTGATTTTTCAGCCCCGGATTGAGGTTTTGGCTATGCCTGACCGGTACGCCCAGAATACCCCTTTGCACGCGTGCTGACGCAGATTATCTGCGTTACCGAGTGCTTGCTTGGGTTGAGCGTAAAATGCGTGTAATGCCCCAAACTTTGCGTTTGTGCGTGATGCCGTAATTCTGGCGAATTTGGCGAATTGGCGAATAAGTGTTATTCAAAAAATTGAGGATTGATTTCCAGCTGTGGGCTGGGAGTGCGTCCGCATTTGTTCTGCGGAACTGTTTTGGGTGAAAGATAACGGCAATAGTTGCGTTCAATAAGGATTTTGAGAGCTTCTTCCACTTCGCCTTTCAACATCCGTAAGCCACGGGTAATATCCCGGATTGAACACGGTTTGTTCGGACAAAAATCTTTTTGCCAAAAATTCAAGATCCGTCTGGCGTTATCAGGAATGGATATCTGATTCATCGCATCGTGACAACGCTGTGCACTTGCCATAAAATAATGCATCAGCTTAATGCCGTTAAGCATATCTTCCCGCGTAATATTTTTATGATTTTCGATAACAGCAAGTTGCAATGCCAGCCGCAATACCAATGTCGGATAGCGGATGGCAAAATCCTGCATTTTTTCATATTTCCCTTTTGGTCCGCTTTCTGCTTCGATTTCGTGATAAAACTTACGCCATTCATCCAAAGCCCCCATACTCAAAGGATAGTAATACTCTGCATTAGAATTATAAGCCTTCTCCAGAAGGTCGGAAATAAGACCCTGATAGCTCTTCTCCACTTCCCACGGAATTTCGTAATCATCATCGGCACGGAGCAGATTGCCGTTTTCATCGCGTTTACCTACCCAACTTTCCGGATAGCAGAAAATGCACCGTGATGCCAGACCGCTTTCAAAAAAAGCAAGTGCAGAACCGATTTTTTTGAGAAAATCTGTTTGAAGCATCAACAGCATTCCGATACAGGGACGCTCAATATAGTCATTGCCTGTACCGACACGCCGTCTGATCAAAGGCTGTTCGCCATCAAAAGGACGGAGCAGAAAATCTTCCCGACCTTCACCGGAGTTGCTGTAAACACTGCCCAAGAGCATTTTTATCACCAATCGGGCATCGTCATTAAAAATACCGGCAGTACCATCAGTTTCCTGCATCAATTTGAATAATGCTTCCGGAGTAACATCATCAGCCATAAACCACGGATTACGCGGAACTTCTCCGATTTCATGTTCAAGCATTGCCAGTTCATGCTCATATTCTTCGCGCCTATTTTCTTTGAGTCCGGGTTTGCTTAACGCAGCTTCCAGGTTTTCCATCAATGCCGCATTGCGACGGTATTCCTTGAGTTGTTGCCGATATTGGGGTTCCTTATCTTTCATCCACTTATAAAACGGATAAAGTGCCGGACGGAAGGTGACGGATTTTCGTTCTCCTCGGGCGGCAAACACCAGTGCGTACAAATTTGCACGTCCCTCAAAGCCGCGTTTACGCTGAAAATAGACATTACGTCCGATTGCCATTCCAACCGCAGCAAGGACTGCTGTTGCCGACATTGCCACCGGAACTTTGCGGGAAAGTGAAATACCCTCTGCCATATTCCGGAGAATTTCCGGCATAGCTTCCAAAGGAAACGGCGGAGGATCATCCAGCTTCATAGTGTCTTTTATCGGCTGCCATTCCTGATATTTGGTTTCTTCCGGAACGGCATTTTCAATAATTTTTATAGTGTCATCAACATTCATTCAGTATTTTTCCTTATATTTTGGCGAATTTGGCGAAATGGCGAATAACAGTTTTTGAAAAATCAACCATTTCATTTTTTCACATCCGGGTTAAGATAAAACAGGCGTTGTCTGACTCCGTTGCTGCTGCGGATTGCCCCGGGAGTCCGTGAACTGCGGCTCTCGTTTTTGCACACCCCGTCACAACCGAGCAATTCCAGATTATTACGGAACAGATTGTTTTCCACTTTTTCTGTCCATTCTTCGGCATTCGCACAATTCACTGCAAGCAGACAATGAATAGATTTATTGCCGGAAAATGTCAGTGCCGCAATCGGCAGACCTTTATCCAGCATTGCCATAAAGAAGGCGCATTGCTGTTGCAGAGATCTGTTGTCAAACTCCAGTACCGCATAACGGAACTTCTCTATGCAGGCATCTGAAACAAACGTGGGAGTATTGTTGGATTTCATTACCGGATTGCCAGTCAGCGGATTCGGACGGAAGAACTCTGCCACGCACGGCTTGGCAAGATGCTCCTTGACGCTTTTTATGCACCGTTGCTGCTCTGCGGCATTGGCAAGTGGCGTTCCGACAAACAGCATATCGTCCGGATCATACAAAGACTCCAGTGCTGCATTGAATTCTTTTTCACTCGGTCCATCCATCAGTCGGTATGGAGAGCGCTCCCACAGTTCGCATTCCAGTTCCATTTCAGACAAATTGCTGTATGGCTGGATGATGCTTGCAAAAGCTTTTTCTCCGTCAAACCTGTCCGGCTGACGGTAAGTTTGTACCGGCAATGCTCCGGAGTCCAGCTTTGCATAGTAGCAGAGTGTGCCGATGGTATGATTGCCAGTCAGATTTTCCCACGCCCGTCGTATCTGATTTCTGTCCTGGTGGCGTGAAGTAATGCTCCAGTTTTCAAATACTTCATACGGTACACCACAGTTTTTCAGGGCAATACAGATTGATTGCCACGCTTGAGTATCATCAGCTCTACCCTTGTTTATCAGTGGCAGAACCGACATTGCACTTTGATAATCGTTCGTCATTTGTTTCTCCAATATGTTTTTATGCTTGGGTATCATTACCCTGTTGACTCTGTCAGGCGTTTATTCCGTCTGCCTGTGGACGGCACATTTGGTCACTATGTCATAATGTCACCTCCATTGTGTTCCCATTAAGTTTCTTTCCCGGTGAGTGTCATTTACTCCCACCATTTTTGAATAAATCCGAAAAATTTTATCCCTACCCAGTTTCTCTCCCGGGCTAGCCGTTTTAGTCTCACCGATTTTGAAAAAATTCCGATTTTTTTTGCATCTACCCAGTTTATTTCCCGAATACCCTGTTTTTGTCTCACCATTTTTGAGGAAATCGTGACTTTTTTTCACGGATACCCACTTGCAGGTGTTCCTGCGGCTCACATATAGTACATATGCAGAAAATTCGAAATCGTTCACACTTTTTCAAAAAATTTCTCACATCAGGTATATTGCCAAAAATTTTGAAAGCGTTCAGGCTTTATCAGGTATATTGCCAAAAATTCTGAAAACAGTACCGCTTTTTTGAAAAAATCTGCCACATCGGGTATATTTCCAGAATTTTTGAAATCGTTACCGCTTTTCTGGACTTTTTTTCAAAAATCTTTCTCTGGCAGACCGGGTATCACCATTTCAGCAATATCCTATGCGCCAATTCGCCAAATTCGCCAAATCTCCCCTCTACCTGGGTTATTTCCAAAATCACCATCAACTGTGCCCTTTCTTTCTAACTTTTTTCAAAAATTTTTGCCTCTCCACCGCTGACTATCAGAAAAAGTGAGCAAAAGCGTTACACCCCTGCCGCACTTTTCCTAAAAAACTACCTCTCTCTACCACTGACTATCGCAAAAATACCCTAAAAAGGTCACTCCCTTTCGAAACTTTTTTCCAAAAAAAGCGTCACACTCTACCTGGGTTATTTCCAAAACGATACCCCTCTGTGTTGCCGCTTTCAGAAAAAATTACGAAAAACATCATCTCCCACCACTGACTGTCGCAATTACCCCCCTGTTTTGTAGCACCCTTTTTCACCTTTTTTCAAAAAATTTTGTCTCTCCACTGCTGACTATCACTTTTTTTCTGCGTTTTGTTTCTGCATTCTTGAAAAAAGTTGAAAAATCTTACCGATCGGGAATAAAAAGCTGATAGCAGGCTCTGATACCACACAATCTTCCCGAACGGTAATATTCATCCCGGCAGCACTGCGATAAATATCCATATATTATTGCAACTCAACTGGATAAGTGCAAATAGTACGCTAATATATGTATAGTGCAAAGCAAAGCCTTAAATAGCAAGGAGATACATAAAAATGACTAAAGAACAGATGCAAAAAGAGATCGCCCGCCT
>CAYQFW010000128.1:0-4257 GCA_964416955.1 uncultured Ruminococcus sp. | reverse complement strand
CCTGTTCAGATAAAACTTGTGCCTGTGAATGCGCCTTATTTTGATAATGCAAAGTTACTTATAGCAGCCGACTGCACTGCCTTTGCTTACGGAAATTTCCATGACGAATTTATCCGCAACCACATAACCCTTATCGGTTGCCCTAAGCTTGACAGCGTGGATTATACCGAAAAATTAACAGCAATTATCGCTAATAATAACATAAATAGTGTTACTGTGGTGAGAATGGAAGTGCCTTGTTGCGGCGGTATTGAAAACGCGGTAAAACGCGCTTTGCAAGCAAGCGGAAAGTTCATTCCTTGGCGTGTTGTTACAATTTCTACCGACGGCAAAATTTTAGATTAAAAAAGAGCGTGTAATCTTTTGGGATTTTTGGGATTACACGCCTTATTTGTTTTGTTTTTTTATATATTCATTTGGGGTAAGACCTACTTTTTTAGTGAATGACCTGTAGAAAACCGAGTAATCATTAAAGCCGACTTCTAATGCGGTTTCATTTGCCGAATAACCTGAATTAAGCAGGGAAATTGCTTTAATAATACGCCGTTCTTTTATGTAGTTACTTAAAGTGAAGCCTGTTTCATTTTTGAAAATTTTATAAAGGCTTTTGTCAGATATGAAGAACTTTTGCGAAATTGATTTGTAATTAAGCTCACTTTGTAGGTTTTGGTTTATATGCTCTAAAATTTGCGCGATTTTTTCACTACCTGAAATATCGCCTGAAATACTGTGTTCTTTGCTGTTTTTCTCGGCTTTTATGAGTAGGGAATAAACCGACACAAGCGCGCAGAAGTTATCGTACGGGGTGTTTTTTGAAACTGAATTTTCAATTTCTTCAAATAACTTGTCGCAACCGGTGTTTTGCACTGTTTCATTATCTAAAATGAGTATTTGTTTTTTGTGCAACAGTGGGTAGAAATTATACTCGGCGGTGTTGAGTTGGTATAAAATTTCTTTGTTTATCAGTATACGTTTTCGGAGATACTTACATTTTGTTTTGATTATAGGGCGGTGAAGCGTGCCACAGTCGATAATTATCATACTTCCGTTTTCTATGGGAATTTGTTTACCTTCGAACGCAAAGTACAAATCACCCTCTAAAAAGTAATAAATTTCCAAGCGGTCATAATGGGTATGAACTTCGTTTTCGCCATAGGGAAGAATGCAGTTATCATAGGCAGAAACAACACTGATGCCACCATTTAAAATGCTGTTTGTGGCTTTAAAATCGCTGTGTGGCACGAAAAACACTCCTTCGGTAGAAAATTGCAAAGATTTAGAGGTTATTTGCAATGGTAATTGCTTTTTTGATATTGTAAAGTATATATCAAATAATGAAATTTGTCAATAAAAGGAGAATTTTTATGTATAAAACCGAACCGCACTTGCATACTCAAGAAATAAGTTTTTGCGCTAACATTCGCTCTGATTTAATGGCAGAGGCTTATCACAAAGCAGGTTACAAGACAATTTTTGTAACTGAGCATTTGGCAAAACTTTTTTCTTCGTTTTTGGGAGACTTGCCTTGGGAAGACAAGGTGACAATTTTTCTTTCTACCTATCAAAGAGCAAAGGTAAAAGGCGAAGCTTTAGGGCTTAATGTTATAATGGGCGCGGAGGTTACCTTTGAAGATGTGCCTAATGACTACTTGGTTTACGGAATTACAAAAGAGTTTTTGCTTGGATGTCCTGAGGTGCATAAAATGGGAATAGAAAAATTCTCGGAATATGCGCATAAAAACGGCGTGTTTATTGTACAGGCGCATCCTTACCGCGACGGTGTTTGCTATCCAACACCTGAATATATTGACGCTGTGGAAGTTTATAACACTAACCCCCGACATGAGAATTATTCCGAAAAAACATTGGAGTTTGCAAGGTTGAATAATTTGTATATAACTGCAGGGTCTGATTCTCACCGCATCAGCGACGTCGGCACGTCGGCAATACTTACCGATTTTGAGATAAAGACCGCTGAAGATTATATAAATGCCATAAAGAGCGGTAATTACAAAATTGAAGCAAGCGGAGAAATAGTGAAATGATTTATTTTTTAAGTGATTTTCACGGTGACCCCGAATTTAAAGCTTTTGATGAGTATCTTGAAACTGCAAATGATGACGATTTGCTCATAGTCCTTGGTGATATTGGAATCAAGTTTGAGGATACACCGGAAAATAAAGATTTCACTAAAAAGTTTTTCGCCAGCAACAAAAATATAGCCTTTCTTGACGGCAACCACGAAAATTTTGGTTTTATTAACAGCTTCCCGCAAGAATTATGGAACGGCGGTAAGGTTCACCGCCTTACCCCAAATATAGTTCATCTTATGCGCGGTGAGGTTTACGAAATTGAAGGCAAGACCTTTTTTGTCTTTGGCGGTTGCAAAAGCTCTGCTAAATGGAAAGAAATGGGTTTGTGGTTTGATGGGGAAGAAGCAAGTAAGCCTGAACTTCAGAATGCCTATAAAAATCTTGAAAAAGCTGATTTAAAAGTAGATTATATACTCACGCATAAATATGAACCGGAAGATTCGGTGGGGAATGTGAGTTTGCCTTTGCAGGAAATATGCACCTTTATTGACCAGAAGGTTGACTTTAAAATGTGGTATTTCGGGCATTGGCATGTAAAAAGAACGGTTGACAGTAAACACGAAGCAATCTATGACAGTTTAGTAAAATTGCGTTAGAACAAAGAGAGATTTCTTAAATTTTAAGAAGTCTCTTTTTTCTTGCTTTTACTACAATTTTATTATATAATTAAAATGAGATAGAAGGTGCTTTTATGGAAGAAAAAAGAAAATATAAATCGAGTACGCTTATAAAACGTTTTTTGCCTTATTACAAAAAGTATATACCCACCTTGGTATTAGACCTGTTTTGTGCGTCGCTCACAACAATTTGCGAGATTGTTTTGCCGCTTATAATGCGTGAGATTACAAATGCGGGTATGAACGATTTAGGAACCCTTACAATACAGTATGTTTTGCGTGTGGGACTTTTGTATTTTGTGCTTCGTATAATCGATTCTGCGGCGTTTTATTATATGGCTTACACAGGTCACGTTATGGGTACAAAAATGGAAACTGATATGCGAAGAGACGCGTATTCGCATTTACAAAACCTTTCAAATACATACTTTAACAACACCAAAGTCGGTCAGATTATGGGCAGAATTACCAATGACCTTTTTGATGTTACCGAGTTTTCGCACCATTGCCCAGAAGAGTTTTTTATAGCGGGTATTAAGGGTATAGTTTCGTTTGTAATTCTTATGAATATCAACATTCCGCTTACGCTTTTAATCTTTTTAATTATCCCGATTATGTTTGCGGTTTGCCGCAAGCTTAATAAGAGAATGCGCGAAACCTTCCGCAAACAGCGTCAACTTATAGGCGAATTAAACGCAAGAATTGAAGATTCGCTTTTGGGACAAAAGGTTGTAAAGGCCTTTGCTAACGAAGATATTGAAAAAGAAAAGTTTGAAAAGGATAATCAAAATTATTTTTCTATAAAGAAACAGTCTTATAAGTTTATGGGCGCATTTTCTACCACCACTCGTATGTTCGACGGCATAATGTACTCTTCGGTTGTAATTGCGGGCAGTATTTTTATGATAAAAGGCTACATTAACGCGGGCGACCTTGTAGCTTACTTGCTTTATGTTACCACCTTTATCGCAACTGTTCGTCGTATTATTGAATTTGCCGAGCAGTTTCAGCGTGGTATGACAGGTATTGAACGCTTCGTTGAGATAATAGATGCCGATATTGAAATTTTTGACGAGCCTGATGCTAAAGATTTAAGCAATCCAAAAGGTGATATAGAATTTAAAAATGTTTCGTTCGAATATCCTGACGACCATAATCGTGTATTCAGAGACCTTAATTTCACTATTAAAAACGGTGAAAAAATTGCCTTTGTCGGTCCTTCGGGCGGCGGCAAAACTACTCTTTGCAACTTGATACCCCGTTTTTATGATGTAACGGGCGGTGAGATTTTCTTAGACGGACAAAATATCAAGAAGTACACCCTTAAAAGCCTTAGAAAAAGCATTGGTATGGTGCAGCAGGATGTATATCTGTTTTCGGGCACAGTTTACGAAAATATCCTTTACGGCAGACCCGATGCTACGCGTGAAGAAGTTATAAAAGCCGCTAGAGCGGCGGGCGCAGACGAATTTGTTATGAGCCTTAAGGACGGCTATGATACTTATGTCGGAGAACGCGGAGTTAAACTTTCGGGCGGACAAAAGCAG
>CAYQFW010000127.1:0-4320 GCA_964416955.1 uncultured Ruminococcus sp. | reverse complement strand
ACGGCTGACGTGAATGTGTGTGAAGACTGTATTGAAATCATTTTAAGCGATAAAGGCCCAGGAATAAAAAATATTGAACAGGCCATGCAGGAGGGTTTTTCCACCGCAACCGATAATATCCGTTCTTTAGGATTCGGTGCAGGAATGGGACTTCCAAATATGAAACGCTATACGGATTATATGAATATTGATTCAACTGTCGGTGTTGGGACCACTATTACAATGAAAGTAAATCTTAATTAGTTTTCGGCAGGTGATTTGTATGAATACATATGAACATTCTGTGGTTTTAGATGTCGAAAAATGTAACGGCTGTACAACTTGTCTTAAGCACTGCCCTACAGAGGC
The DNA here is from genome assembly GCA_964416955.1 of uncultured Ruminococcus sp. GTDB lineage: Bacteria > Bacillota > Clostridia > Oscillospirales > Acutalibacteraceae > UBA737. The sequence goes on along the minus strand of CAYQFW010000127.1, from coordinate 3,972 downwards.
TATAAGGATTAAAGACGGTCGTGCTGTTATAAATGACGGCAGATGTATTGATTGCGGCGAATGTATTCGCGTTTGCCCTAATAATGCAAAAAAAGCAAAATGCAGCAGTCTTTCTGCAATGGATAAGTTTAAATGGAAAATTGCTCTGCCTGCTCCCACGCTTTACGGTCAGTTTGATAACTTGGATGATGTCGATTATGTACTTGATGGGCTTTTGAAAATCGGATTTGACGATGTTTTTGAGGTTTCTGCCGCGGCGGAACTTGTTTCGGCGTACACCAGAAAATATCTCAAGACCGACGGTATTGTTAAACCTGCAATAAGTTCTGCCTGTCCTGTCGTGACAAGGCTTATAGCGCTTCGTTTTCCGTCCCTTTTGGACCATGTGATACATATGTTACCTCCAATGGAGGTTGCAGCTCATTTGGCAAGAGAGCGTGCAAAACGCGAGCACCCCGAACTTGAAGATTCCGATATCGGAGTATGTTTCATATCTCCGTGTCCTGCAAAAGTAAGTTATGTTAAAAACGGTTTTGCGGGTTATGAGAGTAAGGTTGACTGCGTAATACCTATAAGCGATGTTTATTTTCAGCTTATTGGTGTTATGAAATACGGAAGCGATGTTAAATCACTTTCAAATTCAGGTATTATCGGCATCAGTTGGGCTTCGTCTGGTGGAGAAGCAACCGCAATATTTAATGAAAATTATCTTGCGGCTGACGGTATCGAAAATGTAATGCGTGTGCTTGATCAGGTTGAAAACGGCAATATTCCACCGCTTGAGTTTATAGAACTTAATGCTTGCACAGGCGGTTGTGTGGGCGGCGTGCTCACAATTCAGAACCCGTTTATTGCGAAAGCGCGTTTGCGTTCTTTAAGAAGATATATGCCTGTTTCGGAAAACTTTTCTGTAGAAACGGACGAATATCTGCCGAGTGAGTTTTTGTTCGACGATTTGCCGACCTATCAACCTATCTCTCGTCTTTCTTCCAGTATGGCAGAATCAATGCGAATGATGGCTGATATTCAACGCTTAAAGTCAGAACTACCAGGGCTTGACTGTGGCTCTTGCGGCGCTCCGAATTGCAGGGCGTTCGCAGAAGATATTGTTAAGGGTTACTCAACCATTGATAAATGTCTTATAAAAAAGCATAATGACGGCGGTGCTAAGGAATGAAAGTAAAAGACTTGGCAAGTTTAAGCGGTTTCGAGGTTGTAACTCTGCCCGACGGCGAACGAGAAATCGACGGTGTATACATTGGCGACCTTTTGAGTTGGGTTATGGGGCGTGCTCAAAGCGGAAACGCTTGGATTACGATAATGTCTAATGTAAATATTTTGGCTGTGGCTTCTCTTGCGGACACTTCTTGTATTGTTTTAGCCGAAGGTGTTTCGGTTGAACAAGAAGTTGTTAATACCGCATTGGAAAAGGAAATAAATATTCTTAAAACAGATATGGATATTTATAACACGGCAGTTATGCTGAATGATATAATATGAAAAAGTATTACTACGATTTACATATTCATTCTTGTTTGTCACCTTGCGGCGACAATGATTCAACACCTAACAGCATTGCGGGTATGGGCGAACTTAACGGACTTCAAATTATGGCTCTTACCGACCATAACTCTGTTAAAAATTGCCCTCACTTTTTCGATGCGGCAAAAAATCACGGAATAATCGCGATTGCAGGTATGGAACTTACTACATCAGAAGATATTCACATAATCTGTCTTTTTGAAACTTTGGAAAATGCTGTAGCGTTTGGAAAAGAAATTGAAAACAGACGGATATTGATTGAAAACCGAACCGATATTTTCGGTGAGCAGTTAATTTGTGACAGCGAAGATAATATTTTATCGACTGAAAAGCATTTGCTGTCTAATGCGACAATGGTTTCTTTTGATGAAGCACCACAGCTTGTGGAAAAATTTGGCGGGGTATGTTTTCCTGCTCATATTGACCGCGATTCCAACTCTGTAACAGCGGTTTTAGGCGGTCTTCCACCCGAACATCCTTTTAAATTTTGTGAATTGCATAACAAACAAAGGGTTTTGGATTTTGCTCAAACAGGCTGTGAATTTGTTGTAAGCAGCGACGCTCATTATTTGTGGGATATCAGTGAAAAGGAAAACTTTTTCGTACTTCCCGACGACGATGATAACGCGGTGAAAAACCTTTTTAAAATTTTGAGGAATGGGTTATGAAGGAACTTTCTTTAAATATTCTTGATATTACTGAAAATTCAGTAAAAGCAGGGGCAACCCTGACTGAAATTTCATTGTGCGAGAAGGGTGAAGAACTTGTTCTTACCATTACTGATAACGGTTGCGGTATGACCGACGAAATTTTGAAAGGTGTTTTAAATCCTTTTTATACAACAAGAACCACCCGCAAGGTTGGTATGGGATTACCGCTTTTAAAGCTTGCCGCTGAACAAACCGGCGGTAAGATGGAAATTTTTTCAAAGCATTTTGAAAAATCCCCAAAAGAACACGGTACTAAAGTTTCAGCCACATTTTATAAAAACCATATCGACTGCGCGCCTTTGGGCGATGTTGTTGAAACGGTTAAAACCTTGATACAAGGTCACCCCGATACAGATTTTTTGTTTACTCATAAAACAGAAAATGGGGAAGTGGAGCTTGATACAAGAGTTTTGCGCGAAACCTTGGAAGATGTACCGCTTAACACTTATGAAGTAATTAAATGGATTGAAGAATATCTGCGCGAGCAGTATTCGGAAATTCAAAAAGCATAGAAAGGAAGATTTATTATGAAATCTTTAGCTGAATTACAGGCAATAAAAGACAAAATGAAGAATAAGGTTATTCTTCGCGAAGGTACTAACGACGTTCGTGTAGTTGTTGGTATGGCAACTTGCGGTATTGCTGCAGGCGCTCGTCCTGTGCTTAACGCATTGGTAGAGGAAGTAAATGCTCTCGGTCTTATGGACACTGTTACCGTTTCACAAACCGGTTGTATCGGTATTTGTGAATACGAACCTGTTGTAGAAGTTTTCGAAGCAGGCAAAGAAAAAGTAACCTATGTTAAAGTAGACGTAGAAAAAGCTAAGAAAATAGCTAAAGAGCATTTAAAAGGCGGCAATGTTGTTGCTGAATATACAATTAAAGCATAAGCGAATAAAATTTTGGAGGTAAAAATATGATTCGTGCACATGTGTTAATCTGCGGCGGTACGGGTTGTACTTCTTCGGGTAGTGCTTCTATTCAGAAGGCATTCGAAGAAAATCTTGTGAATTTTGAACTCACAGAAGAAGTAAAGCTTGTTCAGACCGGTTGTTTCGGCCTTTGCGAATTGGGTCCTGTGGTTATCGTTTATCCTGACGGTACCTTCTACAGCCGTGTTACTCCCGAAGATGTTAAAGAAATTGTTGAAGAACACCTTTTGAAAGGCCGTCCTGTTGAACGCTTGGTTTACAACGATACAGGTAAGGACGCTCCCAAGGTAGAAGGTCAGGTAGCTTTAAGCGATACCGCTTTCTATAAGTCTCAGAACCGTGTTGTTCTTCGTAACTGCGGTGTTATTGACCCCGAAAACATTGACGAATATATCGCAATGGATGGTTATGCCGCTTTAGGTAAGGTTCTTACCGAAATGAAGCCTGAAGATGTAATCAAGGTTATTTCTGATTCGGGTCTTCGCGGACGTGGAGGCGGCGGCTTCCCGACAGGCTTTAAATGGTCTTTGTGCGCTCCTAATAAGGCAGACCAGAAATATGTTGTATGTAACGCCGACGAAGGCGACCCCGGTGCATTTATGGACCGTTCCGTATTGGAAGGTGACCCGCACTGCTTGGTAGAAGCTATGGCTATTGCAGGTTATGCTATCGGCGCTACCGAAGGTTATGTATATGTTCGTGCTGAATATCCTATCGCTGTTAAGCGTTTGCAGAAGGCTATTGACCAGGCTCGTGAATACGGCCTTTTAGGTAAAAATATCTTTGGT
>CAYQFW010000126.1:0-4396 GCA_964416955.1 uncultured Ruminococcus sp. | reverse complement strand
TAATTTGCGGTGAGGGTTACAACGGTAATATTGTCACCGCCGCCGCCTTCATTTGCAAGGTCTACTAATTTTTCTGCAACATAAGTAATTTCGTTAGTCAAAAAGGTTTCAAGAATTTTTTCACGCGTCACGAAATTTGTAAGCCCGTCGCTGCACAACAGCAAAGAGTCATTGGGTTTCAGGACGAGAAAATCGGTATCAACAATGACTTCTTGTTCCACCCCTAATGCGCGTGTAATGACATTTTTTCGTGGATGAACACTTGCGTCTTCGGGGGTTATTTTGCCCGATTCTATAAGTGACTGAACAATTGAATGGTCTTTTGTTAATTGATAAAGATTATCATTTACAAGATATATTCTGCTATCACCGACATGCGCTATAATAACCTCGCTATCTTTAACAACGGCAATAACAATCGTTGTACCCATGCCTTTTAAAGCTTCATTTTTTGCGGCGCGGTCAAAAATCTGTAGATTTGCGCTTGAAATTGCGTTTTTAACAACCCGTTCGATTTCAACAGAACTCATATTTTCACGGTACGAATTATAAAGATACTCACTGACTGTTTTAACTGCGATTTCGCTGGCGATATTTCCTGCATTAGCGCCGCCCATACCGTCGCAAACGATTGCAAAGGTGAAGTTTTTGGCAATTTCGCCCGCAATGAAAGCGTCTTGATTGCTATTTCTGATTACACCCTTGTCAATCTTACTGTGTATTATCATTCCGCAGACCCTCCTTTGCTTTTCTTCTTAACTGTCCGCAAGAAGCGTCAATGTCTGCACCTAAAGTTCGGCGGACAGTTGCATTTATACCGTTATATGTTAAGCGTTCTTTAAAACGCAGAATTTTTTGAGTATTTGGTTTTTTAAAGGAATTTTCTTTAACGGGGTTTGCAGGAATTAAATTTACGTGGCACATAATTCCTTTTAATTTTTTTGCTAATTCGTCGGCACATTCGTTGGTGTCGTTAACACCTTCTATTAAAGCATATTCAAAGGATATCCGTCTTGTTGTGACTTTTTGATATTCGCTGCAAGCGTTGAGAAGCGCTTCAATATTCCATTTTCTATTAATGCGCATCATAGAATCTCTAATTTTATCATTAGGCGCGTGCAAGGAAATTGAAAGTGTTATCGGAAAATTATATTTTGCTAATTTTTCAATTCCGCTTACAACCCCTGAAGTTGAAAGTGAAATATGACGAAGACCAATATTAAGACCTTCTTCATCGGAAACAAGCTGCAGGAACTTAACTGAATTGTCAAAATTATCAAGCGGTTCGCCCATACCCATCATAACAACATTTGAAACACGGATATTATTATCGCTTCCCGCTTTAATTACCTGTGCCAACATTTCCGAAGCGGTGAGATTACGGAACAAACCTTCAAGTCCGGAAGCACAGAAAGAACAACCCATTCGGCAACCAACCTGAGTAGAAATACAAACAGTATAGCCGTGCTCGTATTTCATTAAAACTGATTCGATATATTCGCCGTCAAAAAGCTCGTAAACATACTTAACTGTGCCGTCGATTTTTGATACAAACTTTTTAACAATTTTAACATTTGCAAGATAGCATTTTTCTTTTAAAATTTCGCGCAAAGAGTTTGGTACATTGGTCATTTGGTCAAAATCTTCAATCCCTGACTGAAGCCATTTAAAGATTTGCTTTGCACGAAATTTTGGCTGTGAAAGACCTTCTAAAAACTCGCTCAATTCTTTCAAATCGAAAGAACGGATATCAATTTTCCCCAAAATAACCCTCCTTTACTTATTCACTAAAAGCGCGCAGAAAAAACCGTCTGTGCTGTCGATATGCGGCATAAAAGTGTGAGAATATTCCAAACAAAAATCACTGTTGCTTTTCAAGAATTTTTCTATAATTTCTTCATTCTCGGCTTTTCTTAAAGTACAGGTAGAATATAAAATCCTTCCGCCTTTTTTTAAATAATTCTTAGCGTTTTGTAAGATTTTAAATTGAATTTCGGGTAAATTGTTGAATTCAGCGAAATTCTTATATTTGATTTCGGGTTTGCGGCGGATAATTCCAAGCCCCGAGCACGGAACATCACATAAAACACAGTCAAAACTGCCGAAAGTTGCGTTAAAAACAGTCGCGTCACTTACTTTAGTTGAAATTATATCAAACCCCAAACGCTCGGCCGAATTTTTAATAAGCTTACATTTGTGCTCATAAAGGTCGCAAGAGATTATCTCACCCTTATTTTCCATAGCAATTGCCGAAGTAAAGCTTTTACCACCCGGCGCCGAGCACATATCGAGCATACGCTCGTTAGGTTTTGGATTTAAAATTTCTATAACCTTTTGCGAAGCTAAGTCTTGTACGAAAAATTCGCCGTTATTATAAAGTTTGTTATTGGCAATATCTATTCCCTGTTTTAAGATAAAAGCATCTTTTAAGGGCGTTTCTGCCAATCCTACGCCGATATTAGTTTTAAAAGTATCAACATCAGTTTTTAAAGTATTTACTTTTACGGTAAGAGGCGCAGGTTTTAAGCTTGCTTTTAAAAGTTCTATTGTATTATCCTTACCGTAATCGTTAACTAAACTCACAATAATTTCTTTAGGACAAGAATAGATGACACATAAATCCTCGGTACTGTCACCGTTCGGTAATAAATTTTCACTTCTTAAAATATTGCGGAGAACCGCATTAACAAAGCCTGAATTACGGCTTTCTTTAGAGCTTTTGATAAGTTTCACCGCTTCATTTACAGCGGCGCTTTGGGGAATTTTATCCATAAACATTATCTGATAAAGCGCAATGCGTAAAACCTGTAAGGTAAATACCGAAACCTTTTTCAGCGGTGTTTTTATATGGTTTTGCAACACATAATCTAATGTGATTTTGCGTTCAAGCACACCGTAAACCAAGGCAGTTACAAAACCCTTGTCTTCCTTGGAAATTTCAAGGTCTTTGAATACCGAATTTATAGTCAAATTGGAATACGAGCCGTCTTTTTCTATTTTCACCAAGGCTTTAACCGCGGTTTTTCTTGGATTTACCATATTATTCACCAATAACCGTTCCAAGCGGTATTTGCTTACCATTTAACATTTGCTTAGCAGTCATAGCCTTAGAACCTTCGGGCTGTAATTCTAATATTTCAATCGAAGTACCATCTTTACAAGCAATAATTAGATTATCAGAATTACCTATAACCGTACCATATTTTTCTTGGGTGCTGGCGCCAACTTTTGTTTTTATAACCTTTACTCTTTTTCCGTCAAGGAAGAAAAACGCGCAGGGCCAGGAGTAAAAACCACGAACCGCATTATGAACCTCTTGGGCGGTTTTTGAAAAATCGAGTTTAGCCATCTCTTTTTTAATCATTGGAGCGTAAGATGGCTCTCCTGTTTGTTTTAAAGGAGTAATTTCACCAATTTCGAGTTTTTTAAGGGTTGATATCATAAGACTGGCACTAACAACACAAAGCCTATCGAAAAGCTCTTCGGCGGTTTCGTTTTCACCGATAGCCACCTTTTCAATTTCAAGTATATCACCTGTATCAATACCCTCGTCCATAAGCATTGTTGTAACGCCGGTTTCAGTTTCGCCGTTTACAATACACCATTGTATAGGCGCGCTACCGCGATATTTAGGTAAAATAGAAGCGTGACCGTTAACACAGCCATATTTTGGTAATTCAAGTAACTCTTTAGGTAAAATTTTTCCGTAGGCTACAACTACAAATACATCGGGGTTGATTTGTTTTAAGACTTCCAACGCCTCCCCTGTTTTTACCGACTTTGGCTGATATACAGGAATATTATACTCCAACGCCAAAACCTTTACGGGCGGTGTCGTTAAAATCTGCTTTCTGCCGACAGGTTTATCAGGTTGAGCAAAAACCGCGCAAACCTCGTGCTCGCTTTCAATCAGCGCCTCAAGAGTTTTTGCCGCGTAATCGGGCGTACCCATAAAAACTATTCTCATATTACTTTCCCTTTTGAGCCTTATCTATATAAAGTATTCCGTCGAGATGGTCAATCTCGTGACAAAAAGCGCGAGCCTTAAGACCTTCGCCCGAAACAGTAAAATTATTTCCGAAACGGTCTTGCGCGCGAACGGTGACCTTCATAGGTCTTGTTACAACAGCGCTTTTACCAGGAAGTGACAAACAGCCTTCGTTATCGGTTTGTTCGCCGCTTTTTTCTGTAATAACAGGATTTATAAGTTCAATAAGTCCGTCGCCCACATCAACAATACAGTATCTTCTTAAAATGCCTATTTGCGGAGCTGCAAGACCGACGCCTTCAGCTTTATACATAGTCTCTTTCATATCGTCAAGAACGGTATGAAGTCGCTCGTCAAACTGCATCTGTGTACGGCAAATTTTTCTTAAAACATCGTCGCCCAAAGTGA
>CAYQFW010000125.1:0-4444 GCA_964416955.1 uncultured Ruminococcus sp. | reverse complement strand
TCCCGCACCCAAATGTGCTTTATTGCCAAGAACTGAATCACCCACATAATTATATTGCGGAACTTGTACCTTTTAGAGCAAGATACAATTTTTAAGCTCAGTAGAATTACCAATTACACAACCGCTCCCCGTAATAACATTACCGCGAAGGAATGTGTTTGGGCGAATTTCGGTATTAGCGCCTATGACTGCGGGCGCTTCTATAACAGCAGACGGGTGAATTTTTACATTCTCACCCACTAAAACGCCCTCAGCAATTTGAGTAAAACCCTCTAAGCCGTTTTCTATAATATTTTTTATATGCTCTTTAATTTTTTGGAGCATTTCCCAAGGGTATTCTGAATTTTTAAAAAGTTCTTGTAAATAAGGCGTAGTACATTCAAAAAGTTCCGCCGTTTTAACCTTTTTATTCAACCGAATGTCCCCTTTCGACAATAATCTTTGCAAGTTTATTTGCATATTCTTCGGAATTTTCTTCACTTTCAACCATAACACGAACAACAGGTTCGGTCCCGCTCTTTCTGAGCAAAATTCTACCCCTGCCGTTTATAAGCCAAGATATTTTTTCCTTTTCCTTTAAAACTTCACCGTCTTTAAAAACTGCTTCCTTATCTTTAACTTTAATGTTTTTTGTGAATTGCGGATACAATTTTACAGCCTCTGCAAGTTCACACAGGCTCAACTTACTGTCGCAAACCTCTTCGGTAACCATAATAGCGGTTAAAAGTCCATCGCCTGTGGTGGCATATTTTTTAATAATTATATGTCCCGACTGCTCACCGCCCAAGGAATAATCGTTCTTTTGCATAGATTCATAAACAAAACGGTCACCGACATCGGTCATAACACATTTTATACCTACTTTATCCAATGATTTTATAAAACCGCTATTAGACATCACCGTTGCCACAACTGTATCATTATTTAACATTCCGCGGTTTTTAAGCCTTTTACCCAAAATATAAAGCATTTTGTCGCCGTCCACAACATTACCGTTATGGTCAACCGCTATACAACGGTCGCCGTCACCGTCAAAAGCAAACCCCAAATCAAGATGATTTTCTTTAACAAGTTTACAAAGATTCTCAATATGTGTGGAACCACATTCTCTGTTCACATTAAGACCGTCGGGGGTATCGCCAATAACTTTTACCTGTGCGCCCAAAGCCGCAAATACCGATTTCGCCATCATCCAACTGGCGCCATTTGCACAGTCAAGACCGATTTTTAAATTTTTATACGAATGTGATGCAAGCGAAATCAAATAACCGATATATCGGTTTCTTCCCGAAACATAGTCTATAATTCTGCCGATTTTTTCCTTTGTAGCAAGCGGAAGGTCGCCGCTTTTTATTCCCAAAGCTTCAAAATCACCATCGAGATAATCTTCGATGAATGCCACCGTATTATCATCTAATTTTTCACCGTAACTGTTAATTATCTTAATTCCGTTATCATAATAGGGATTGTGTGAAGCAGTTATCATAATTCCACAATCAAATTCGTCCTGCTTGGTAACATAAGAAACGCTTGGGGTTGTAGTAACGTGAAGCATATATGCATCCGCGCCCGACGCGGTAATGCCCGCTACAATAGAATACTCAAGCATATAACTCGAAAGACGGGTATCCTTGCCTATTACTATTCGCGGGCGATAGTTGGCATTGTTACAACCCGAAAGCGCCGAAGAATAGTACCAACCCAAAAATCTACCAACATTATACGCCTGTTTAGAAGTAAGGTTTACATTTGCTTCTCCCCTGAAGCCGTCGGTACCGAAATATCTGTTCTTCTTTTTCTCGGTTTTATTTTCGCAGTTTACAATTAAATCTTCCTGCAAAAGTTCGTCTGCCGAAACATTAAACAACTTGCAAAGCATTACCACCTTATCTATTTGGGGTAAGGCCTGATTTATTTCCCATTTAGAAACCGACTGCCTTGAAATCGAAAGCCTTTCGGCTAACTGCTCTTGCGATATATTGGCAGCCGTTCTTAATTTATAAATCTTTTCACCGATTGTCATAACGACACTCCTTATAATATATTTTTATCAATAATATCAAATAAATAACAATATATCAACCAACTTAAGTTCCATTTTTTCGCAACCCACAGTTGCTAAGCAGCGATATTTATATGATTATAGCTTAATTTTTATTTAATTTTTGATATTTTTGTAAATTTTCATTTACATCACTATATCAGACAATTATACATAAACATATATGTTGACAATAAATCAAACAATGTAATATAATCATAACAAGGAGCTGATTTTTATGGAAATTATACGTGAAAATAACAAAACATACGGATTTAAGTATATTACCTATATTCCCGATGATATAACTGATAATCCTGCCATAATATTCCAGTTACACGGTGCAGGTGAGCGCGGAGAAGATATTGAAAAGCTATTAACCAATGGCTTTACAAACATAATAGACGACAATAATTTTAAAGATTGTATACTTATAATGCCGCTATGCCCTGACGATACCTTTTGGGTTGCAAAAATTGAAGCCTTAAAAATATTTATAGACAATATTATAGAAAAATATTCCGCCGACAAAAACCGCATCTACCTTTGCGGACTTTCTATGGGCGGTTTCGGCACTTGGTACACCGCTATGGCATATCCTGACCTTTTTGCCGCTATTGCTCCTTGTTGCGGCGGTGGTATGCCTTGGAATGCTAATGTTTTAAAAATGCCTGTATGGGCTTTTCACGGTATGCTTGATACAACGGTTTTACCAAGCAATACGATTGATATGGTAAACTCTCTTAAAAACCATAATCAAAACGTAAAATGCACTCTTTATGACGATATAGCTCACAACGCTTGGTCACGTGCATTTAGTTCCGAACTGTTAGAATGGCTTTTAAAACAGCATAAATAAGGAGAAACAAATGTTAAATAAGTTACATAATTACATTGAAAGCTTTAACAAAAACGATAAAGAGCTTTATAAACAGCTAATTCCAAACGAAAAAGCGGAAGAGTTTTTAGCCGAACAAATTCCGCTTATAGACTGTCCTGATAAGGATATTGAAAAAACATATTATTTCCGTTGGTGGACTTTTAGAAAACACCTTAAAGACACTCCCGACGGTCATATTGTAACCGAATTTTTGCCACAAGTTGCCTGGAGCGGTCCGCATAATTCCATTAACTGCCCCGCTTGTTTCCACATACGCGAAGGCAGATGGCTTAAAGACGGTGGCGAATGGATAAAGGAATACATAAACTTTTGGCTTGACGGCAAAGGCAATTCCCCTTACAGCGCTTGGTATGCCCACGCCGTACTTGAATACTGCACCCTTAAAAACGATTTCGGCTTTGCGGTAGAAGTTTTACCCAAGCTTATAAAGTTTTACGAAGAAAGAGAAAAAATTCACTCAAGAAGCGGTGGGCTTTACTGGTCGCTCGACGGTTATGACGGTATGGAATTATCAATTAGCGGCAGCGGTCTTCGCCCTACTCTTAACTCTTATGTTTACGGTGATGCAGTTGCTATTGCAAAAATTGCCGAAATGGCAAACGAAAACGAAATCAAAGAAAAATACCTTAAAAAAGCACAGATAATTAAAACCGCTTGCGATAAGCTTTTGTGGGATAAAGATTTTTATAAGGTTTTACCCCTTCGTGAGACCGAAGATAACCCTTATACCAAACGTCCCGTTATTCCGACCGAACACGATGTTCGCGAAGAATTGGGACTTATTCCGTGGTACTTTAATATGCCCGAAAATGACAAATGTATAGCCTTTGGGCAACTTCTTGACGAGCAAGGCTTTAAAGCAAAATACGGTATTGCCTGCGCCGAAAGAAGACATCCGCGTTTTATGGAACCACACGAGCACGACTGCCTTTGGAACGGTCCGGCGTGGCCGTTTGCAACTTCACAAACATTGGTAGCAGTTGCAAATGTACTTAACAACTACAACCAGGACACAATAACTAAAAACGATTATTACAATCTGCTTTTACAATATGCAAAAGCCCACTCAAGAACCACCGAAAGCGGCAAAACTATTCCTTGGATAGACGAAAACTATGACGCCGACACAGGTGAATGGCTCGCAAGAACAAAACTAAAAGCACGTGGCTGGCTCAGGGAAAAAGGCGGAGAAGAACGCGGAAAAGACTATAACCATTCTCTGTTTTGCGACTTAGTGCTTTCGGGTCTTTTCGGTATAAATGTAAAAGACGGAAAGTTCACAGTAAACCCGCTCGTACCTGACGAATGGAACTACTTCAAGGTTGAAAACCTATGGCTTTCGGGCAAGCGTTACCGAATTACATTTGACAAAGACGGAAGTTACTTTGGTCTCTACAAAGGTATTTTAATCGAAAAATATTAGGTTTTATAACTTTTTAAGGATGATAACTACGGTTAAAGATAAAATTTTAATTTCTAATCCATCATTAGAAAAAACAAAT
>CAYQFW010000124.1:0-4447 GCA_964416955.1 uncultured Ruminococcus sp. | reverse complement strand
AGGAAACGAGAAACAGCAGATCAACGGAAAAAGCTTTATCGGCATGTTTAGCCTGATAACACGCTTGTGAACGGTTTGTTATACCATTGTAAAGATAATTTGTCGGGTATTAACGGTGTTTTGCGACCTGGTATTGTGCATCGAATAGATAAAAATACCAGCGGACTTTTAATTGTGGCAAAAAATGATAAATCCCATAATTTTTTGGCTCAACAAATTAAAGAACATTCTTTCACGCGCGAGTATGAAGCGGTAGTTTACGGTAATATAAAACAGGATTCAGGTACAATAAACGCACCTATCGGCAGACACCCCATTAAGCGTAAGCAGATGACAGTTTCTAATACTGCCTCGAGAAATGCGGTAACTCATTTTGAAGTTTTAGAGCGTTTTGGCGATTTTACACATTTGAGATTAAAACTTGAAACAGGCAGAACCCACCAAATCAGAGTACATATGTCTTATATCGGACACTCTGTAGCAGGGGATGAGGTATACGGGCCTAAGAAAGTTATTACCGAACTTTCAGGTCAATGTCTTCATGCCAAAAAAATCGGGTTTATTCATCCGACTACTAAAGAATATTTGGAATTTGATTCCGTTTTACCTGAATATTTCAGCAAATTTTTAAGGAAGCTAAAAAATAAGAATGGGAATTTTTGACGGTTGCCTAATTACAAGCGATGTAGATGACACTCTTGTATCAAATGGCACAATATCCGAAAAAAATATTAAAAAAATAGAATATTTTATGAACGAAGGCGGAATGTTTTCGGTGGCTACCGGACGAAGTGCCAATGCAATCAGTACTGTTACTGATAATTTGAAGCATTTTTCACCTTCAGTTGTGGCTAACGGTTGTATTGTTTATGATTATAATAACAATGAGATTTTGTATCAAGAAATTATACCGCAAACCGACCACAAGCTTTTAAAAGCGATAATTGACGCTAAATTAAATGTTGGATGTGAAATTCATTCGGGTATTAAATCTTTTACCTTACTCAGAAACAGCGAGGCTGATTTCCATCAGGAATATGAGGGCTATGAAGCTCCTGACTGTAGTTTTGAGGAAGCAGACAGGCTTATGTGGAATAAGGTGATTTTCCTTACCGAAGAAATTACCGAATTTGAAAAGATTAAAGAATTGGCAAAAGAATTAAAAATTAGTTCGAGTTTAATTTCAACAGGTATGTTTTCGGGGGATAAAAGACACGACTTTTTAGAAATTGTGCCAAAGGGTGTTTCAAAAGCTACAGCAATAAATAAGCTATGTGAAATTTTGAAAATTGAAAATGGCAAATCCTTTGCTATTGGTGACTATTATAATGATGTGCCGATGCTTAAAAACGCCGATATTGCGGCGGTTACTTTTGGCGCACCTGATGATGTAAAGCTTTTTGCCGATTATATTACTGCACCTTGTGAGGACGGTGCAGTTGCTGATTTTATTGATTATTTAACCAAAATATATAAAAAATAGTTTGGAAGGATGGAGAAAATGGAAGCTTCAAGAAAACTGGAACTTCAAAAACAGGCTTGTAAAGTTAGAATGGGAATTGTGGAAGGTGTTCATGCCGCTAAAGCCGGGCATCCGGGCGGTTCGTTATCATCGGCAGATATTTTAACATATCTTTATTTTGATAAAATGAATATCGACCCCAAAGACCCCAAGAAGCCTGACAGAGACCGTTTCGTGTTATCAAAAGGTCATGCAGCACCGCTTTTATATTCGGTTTTGGCTCACAGAGGATTTTTTGATGTGTCTTTGCTGTCTACATTACGCCAAATCGGGAGTATTTTACAAGGTCACCCCGATATGAAACATATTCCAGGTGTTGATATGTCTTCGGGTTCGCTTGGACAAGGTATTTCCTGTGCGGTTGGTATGGCATTGTCAGCAAAGCATTTTGGCGATAAATTCAGAGTGTATTCTTTGCTGGGCGACGGCGAACTTGAAGAAGGTCAGGTTTGGGAAGCGGCAATGTTTGCAGGTCATAAAAATCTTTCAAATTTAACAATTTTTGTTGATTATAATAATTTGCAGATTGACGGTAGTATTGAAGAAGTTAACTCTCCATATCCTATTGATAAAAAATTCGAAGCATTTAATTGGCACGTAATTACAATCGACGGTCATGATTTTGACCAGATTGAAGCCGCAGTAAATGATGCTGAAAAAATTGATAAACCCGTTTGTATTGTTGCAAATACAACAAAGGGTAAGGGAGTTTCCTTTATGGAAAATTCGTGCGATTGGCACGGAAAAGCTCCCAACGACGAAGAATACGAAATTGCAATGAGCGACCTTAATAAAGCTCTTGCAGAATTAGGATAAAGGAGTGCTTAAGATGTCAGAAGTAAAAACTGTTGCTACCAGAGCCGCTTATGGTCAGGCACTCGTTGATTTGGGACACAAGCGTAACGATTTTGTTGTTTTAGATGCCGACCTTGCTGCTGCAACACAAACAGGTAAATTTAAAAAAGAATTCCCTGAAAGATTTTACGATTGCGGTATTGCAGAACAAAATATGATGAGTATTGCCGCCGGTATTGCTGCAACCGGCAAAAAGGTTGTTTGTTCTTCTTTTGCAATGTTTGCTGCGGGCAGAGCTTTCGAACAGGTTAGAAATTCAATCGGTTATCCGCACCTTAATGTTGTTATCGGCGCTACACACGCGGGTATTTCTGTCGGCGAAGACGGCGCTACACATCAATGTAATGAAGATATTGCTCTCATGCGTTCGATTCCAGGTATGACAATCATCAACCCTGCCGATGCTACCGAAGCGGCTTTAGCTGTTGAAGCGGCGCTTAATCACGACGGTCCCGTATATCTGCGCTTTGGCAGACTTGCAGTTCCTGTGGTTTTTGGTGATGACTATAAGTTTGAAATCGGCAAAGGTGTTGAATTGAAAGCAGGTAATGATGTTGCAATTGTCGCTACAGGTCTTATGGTGAATGAAGCGCTTATTGCTCACGATTTACTGAAAGAGCAAGGAATTAACGCCAGAGTTATCAATATCGCAACAATAAAACCACTTGATAAAGAAATCATTTTAAAGGCGGCAAAAGAAACAGGTGCAATTGTTACTGCAGAAGAACATTCGGTTATCGGTGGTTTAGGCAGTGCTGTTGCCGAATTTTTGGCAGAGGAGTATCCTGTCCCTGTTCTTAAACTTGGCGTAAATGATGAATTTGGTCATTCAGGCCCAGCAGTTAAACTTCTTGACGAATTCGGCCTGAGAGCTGTTAATATTAAGGAAAAAGTATTAAAAGCAATTGAAATGAAGTAATAATAAAATAATCTATGATTAGCAGATGCGATAAGCATCTGCTTTTTTTATGCGATTGTCGAAAGATGTCGAACGATTTTTTTTGGCTTAGTTATGCGGTTTTTTGCATTTTTATAAAAGATGTCGGGGAATGTCGGGTTTGGTTTGTGGTATATATAAAGCGCAACCTAAATCAGACTTTTAAAATGCAAGAAAATCTCTCTTTGAGAAAAAAGCAAAATTGCTGACAAAAAGGCATTATAAAGATTTAAAAATGGTTGACAAAATTTTAGGAGGATTTTGTATGAAAACAAAATCGAATGTCAAAAAATTTTTAATAAGAAAGGAGGGAAAATAAATGGCAATAAAAAAATCAGTTAATACTGCAATTGAAAGCAAAGATATTAATTTTTATAATTTTGAGGGTTTGGAATATTTTACAATACCTCAAACTTATAAAATCGGTATTGAAAAAAGGAGCATAGTAAAAGGTGTATCTATGACTGCACCAAACAGTGAGGGTAACGCATATTACGACGAAATGTGTACTGCCTCATGGGTTGGTTTCGGTGATTTTAATGAAGCAGGTGATGGAGATAATTATGAAACTTGGTATAAGTTTGTTACAAATATCGCTTCAGCACATATTGATGGCGCAAAAGGTACATATAATATTTTAGTATTACCGTCTAGCTTTGATATTTATACTCAAATTTATATTTATGATACCGATGGTGCACTCGTTGCAAGTGACGAATCGGGTAGTAACAATGTTTCGGCATTACTCGATTACAAAAAAACATATTACATTAAGGTGAAGGCTGATAATACAGGATCGTTTTATGTGAATCTTTCTTATGAAGATGTCGGCGGCGAAGATGCAGATGCGACTGCGGAGTATGTAAAAAACAGTTTATATATTAGATGTAATACTTTTCCGCAAATACCAAGTGGCATGCGTATTAAGGAAGCAAAGTTAAAGCTTTACCAAAAGAACTTTGTTGGCAGTGCAGATAATAAAAAATATGCAGTTTCTCTTGCCGGGAACCCGCTTTATCCTGGATGTGTTTTGACAGAAAGCGAAAATGTCTATGATCGAGTGCCTATGAATGTTTCAACTGACGGTAGTGTGGTAGAATATGCTTTTGATATTACGGGTTTTATCATTGATT
>CAYQFW010000123.1:0-4457 GCA_964416955.1 uncultured Ruminococcus sp. | reverse complement strand
GGTTTGTGAACGTGTTATCATTATAAATCAAGGCAGAATTATTGCTGATGATAAGGCTGAAAACCTTTCCGACAGACTTTCAAACGACCGTTCAATAGTTGCAAGAATTGAGTGTAACGAAAACGATATGCTTGAGACACTTTCAACTGTTAAGGGTGTTAAAAAAGTAATGTCGCTCGGTTGCAAAGAGCGGGGCAGTTATGATTTCCTTATTGAGCCCGAAATGGATACAGATGTTCGCAAAGATGTTTTTGAACGTGTTGTATCACGCGGCAAGACAATATTGTCGCTTACAAGCAATAAGGTGTCTTTGGAACAGGTATTCTTAAGACTTACCGAAGCCGGAAGTTATGAAGAATCGCGCAGGCTTTTGGGCTTTGATGAACCAACCGAAATAACTGAAGAATTACCTGAAGAAACACCTGTAGAAAAGGTTGAAGAAGTTGAAGTAAAGGAGGAGAATGAATAATGTTGGCAATTTTTAAAAGAGAATTCAAAGCATATTTTTCAACTCCTATCGGATATATCGTATTAGCCGCATTTTATTTCTTTACAGGCCTTTATTTTTCCGTTGTTTATTCAAGCGGTCTTCCGCAAGTGGAATTGGTAATTTCCGAAATGCTCACCGTTACGGTGTTTATAATGCCGATTATCACTATGAGATTGATGAGTGAAGACCGTCGCCAAAAGGTTGACCAAGCGCTCTTTACAGCGCCTGTAAAACTTTTCTCAATTGTTATGGGTAAGTTTTTAGCAGCGCTTTCGGTATTTGCATTGGGCTTTGCACCTACAATTATATTTGAATTTATTGTTATGTCTTATGTTAGCGTAAATTTCTTGACATATCTTTATGCACTTTTGGGTATTTTGCTTTTAGGCAGCACACTTATTGCTATAGGTATGTTTATATCAAGTTTGACCGAAAGCTCGGTTGTTTCCGCTATACTCACCTTGGTTGTGAACATTCTTTCACTTTATATGGCAAATTTTGCGCAGATGATAAGTGTTACTTGGATTGCAAACATTGTTGAAAAGCTTGCATTCTTTAACACATTTACAAGTTTTAGTGAAAATCTTTTCTCGTTACCCGATATTATTTATTTCTTAAGCATTATTGCCGTATTTTTGTTCCTTTGCGTGCGTGCGCTTGAGAAGAGAAGATGGGCTTAAAGGAGGTATTTAAAATGAGTGATAACAAAATTACAAATCCCGAAACCCAGACTGAAGAAGTGGTACAAACTAAAGAAAAACAAAAGAAAAAATTCAAAATGCCTAAAATTAAAAAAAGTAACACTTTGAAAAATCAGGCATTTTTAAAGCACGGAACATATTCTGTTGTTGTGACCGCAATAGTTCTTGTCGGAATTATTGTTTTCAATGTTTTAATTTCTGCACTTTCAAATCGTTTTATGCTTGAATACGATATGACAAGTGATAAAATTAACACTATTTCAGAAGAAAATGTTAATTTCATTGAAGAAGTTGAGAAAGAAGTTACTGTTACAATGTGCGCAAATGAAGAAGATTATTATAGTTATTTAATGTCTTATTATGCGCAGAATCTTTACGGTATTACGGACGATTATAGCGATTATTATAAGCAAACCGTAAACCTTATGGAAAGATATAACGATTATAATAACAAAATTAAAATAAATTTTGTTGATACACAGGACTCTTCTTTTACGGAAATAACTTCAAAATATTCTAAAGAAAGTTTTAGTTACGGTGATATAATCGTAAGTTGCACACAAGATGACAGTGAGCGTTATAAGGTAATTGGTTTTGAAGATATCTATGATATTGTGACTGACGATACGTATGCTTCTTACGGATATACCTTTACTACTATTGAAGGTAACAACATAGAAACTGCTCTAACAAGCGCAATTTCTTATGTTACAAGTTCCGAAACCAAAAAGGTTGCTTTTATAACAGGACACAGTAAAACCGATTATTCGGAAGTTTATCGTGAACTTTTGGAAACGAATAACTATGAAGTTGAAATAATTTCTGAATCTTTGTTAAGTGAAATTTCTGATGAGTATGATGCTGCATTTATTATAGCTCCCACAGTTGATTTTATTGAAAGTGAATTGAGCGCTATTGCAGATTTCCTTGATAACGGTGAAGAATACGGCAAAGGTCTTGTTTATTTCGGCGATGCCTCTGCGCCATATCTCCCGAATTTTTACGGTTTCCTTGAAGAATGGGGAATTGAAGTGGAAGAAGGCTTGCTTTTTGAAACAAATTCAAGCAACTATATGCCTGACGAACCTACGGTTTTAGGTTCTTATCCCGCCAGTGACGATACCATGACTAACGGTGTTACACTTTGTATTACGGGTAATAATATTGCAATCAGCCCTGCATTTTCAGAAGATGGCTACAGAACCGTTGATACCATTATTTCAACTCCCAATTCTGTTGTAAATGCGCCTACAGGTACTTCAAACAGTTGGAACGGCGCAGACGAATATAGCCAATCGGTTTATGCAACAGTTATCCAAAGTGAGCGTTCGGCTTATGACAGCGATAGTAATCTGCTGAAAAACACAGTAATAGCATTCAGCAGTATTGATTTCATTTATTCGGAATATGCAGAAACCACAACTATTGGTAACAAAGATATTGCGTTTGCGGCGGCTGAACGTGCTTCAGGCGCAGAAGATACGGGAATTTCTTTTGTTACAAAGGTTATTACTGATGAAAGTTTTGCAAGTTCGGTAACACAGAGCGCCGCTAATACAATTAACATAACATTTATGATTGCTTTACCCGTTATTTGTATTGTAGCAGGTATTATTGTATATATTAGGAGAAAGAACTCATAATGAATAATTTGCCAGAAAACGAAAAAGCACAAGCCGATGATTTTTCAACAGTTTTTTCTGATCCTGAAGAACATAAAAATGTTGTTCCAAAAACAAAGGTTAAACGTACTAAAATAGCGTTGGCGTTGTGTTTGGTTGTTGCAATTTTACTAGGCGGCACGGTGGCTGTTATAAAATTGATTCCCGAAACAGAAACCGAGATTGCTTCAAGCAGTAATATTGAAGTTGTTTCTTATGAATCCGATGATATAAAAGAAATGACTGTTGAAAACAAAAACGGTAAGTTTAAGTTTTATTCTGAAAAGGAAGAAACCGAATCTTCTGAAGAGGAAGAAACCATTACAGGCGTTAATTGGTATATTAAGGGCTATGATGCCGAAATGATTGACGGCGACTTGATTTGTGACATAGTTGAAGAAGCGGTTGGAATAGAGGCTATACGTGAAATCACCGAAAAATCTGTTTCGGAATGTGGATTTGACGAGCCTGTAGCAACAGCAAAATTTACAACAAATGACGGCGAGAAAGAAACTGTGATTGTTGGTGCAAATTCGCCTGATAATGCGGGTGTATATGTGAAACTTGAAAGCAAGGACAATATATACCTTGTGGGCGATTCGCTTGATGAAACCTTGAATTTTACAGATTTGGATTTAGCAAGTACCGAAGCACAGGGCGCTGTAACTCTTGATGAAAAGTATTCGGATTATTGCAGCGGTGGTGTGGTTGCGAGTTCTGACTATGTAACTGTTGAAGGTGTTAATTTCTCCGAAAAAATGGTTTTCAGACCCACACGGGATGAAACTTTTGCGGTTTTTACTCCTTATGAAGTTTTAGAACCGACACAAAGAAGCGCAGAAAATGTTGAAACCGTATTTTTGGTATTTACAGGCGGTTTTAATGTGAGCGGAGCATATTCTTATGACGTTGAGAGCGAAACCATAAAATCTTTGGGACTTGATTCACCTGATTTTGTTTTAAGCGCAATTTTTGATGATTACACTTATTCCTATAAATTCAAGCAACAGGAAGACGGCGACTATGCATTTATTGGTAACGATAGCAAGTATGTTAAAAAAGTAACTCTTTCTGACTGTAGTTTCTTAAGTTATACAACAACCGATTTTTATAGCTCTACAATATTTATGGCTTCAATAGATGATGTTTCAAATCTGACCCTTGAAACTGAGGATAAGACCTATAGTTTTGATATTGAAGAAAATCCAAGCGGTGATGATACCGAAAAATATTTAGTGGAATGTGACGGAAAGTCATTTAAATCGGCATATTTCCAATCTTTCTATGCATATTTATGTATGTTGCAGGCAATTGATTTCGAGACCGAAAATGTAAGTTCAAAACCTGAACTTACAATAACATATACTTATGCGGATGAAGAGTTGGAACCGACTGTAATAACTTTCGTAAAAGAAAGTGCTGTTAGATATCAGTACTGTATCGACGGTGTTCCAATGGGTAGATTGGGTTCTTCCGATTATACCAAAATTCTTAAAAATCTTGAACGATTACTCGACGGTAAACAGGTTGTAGTAAACTAATGAAAAAATCTCTCTTTGATGATATGCACCCGAAAAGTTAGACACTTTTGGAGGTGCATATTTT
>CAYQFW010000122.1:0-4458 GCA_964416955.1 uncultured Ruminococcus sp. | reverse complement strand
CCCATCTTATGATAGATATTGCTATGCGTTGGACCGACGTAAAAGGCGCTATAAACACCGCAAAAGCATTCGAAGAAGAAAACGTTTTCTGGATAGAAGAGCCCTTCCATCCCGATAATCTTGATGGATACTCCCGTATTAACCGCGCTACAAATGTTCACATTTCAGGCGGTGAAGAAATCGGTACCATTCACGAATTCCGCGAGCTTTTGAGCCGTGGCTGTGTAGATATAGTGCAACCCGACCTCAGCCGTTGCGGTGGTCTTACGGTTGCGCGTAAGCTTATCGATTTGGCAGAAGAATACAACACAATAATCATCCCCCACGCTTTCAAGACCAATATCTTGATGTCGGCAACATTACAGTATATTGCCACATTACCTAACGTTTGGTACCAGGAATTTTGCGAGCAAGATACCATTCTCCGTCAGACACTTACTTCCCCCTTGTTTAGTATCGACCCAGAGGGTTATGTTCACATACCTCAAACACCGGGCATTGGTGTTACTTTGAATCAAGATGCTGTGGAAAGGTTTATAGTAGAATGAAACTAACAAAAGATTTTAGAATGGTGGCAGTTACCGTCACCCCCTTCGATTCACAGGAAAAGGTAATTATAAAAGAAGTTAAAAAACAGACCGAAGAGATTTGCAATTCTTTAGCAGATGCAATTTTGCCTGTTGCCTCTACAGGTGACTATGTAAAATTGGACTTAGATGAAAGATTAGAGGTTTTCTCCGCTGTTGCAGAGGCTAACCGTGGCAGAAAAAAGCTTATAGCAAGCGCCTGTGACACCTCTGCGGCAAGAGTTTTAAAAACAATTAACGCCGTCAAAGAAATGGGCTATGACGCCTGTCTTGTTTGTCCGCCTTATTATTATCCGCTTTCACAGGACGCAGTATATGATTTCTACAAAACCGTTTGTGAAGGCGCGGGTGATTTTCCCGTTATTGCTTATCACGTGCCTTTCTTCACAACAGGCATTGAAATTCCCACCTTTGAAAAGCTACTTGAAATCCCCAATTTTGTTGGTATGAAGGATTCCTCCGCTTTGATGAAACGCATTTCTCACCTATGCGAAATAGCACTGGCAAAACGCCCTGATTTTGCTGTGTTCACAGGTACTGATGACTGCCTGTTCCCAGCACTTTGTGCAGGATGCTTTGGCAGTATGACAGCTCTGGCGGCTACTATGCCTGAGCAAATTCGCGGAATATATGATGCTTTTGATGAGTGTGATATGGATAAAGCTATGAGTATTAACAGAAGCATTTTACCTATTATCCGTCAAGCCGATTCTCTTACCTTCCCCATTGGTTACAAGCTACTTGCAAAGGCTAAGGGACTTGATACCTACGAAGGCGACACTCCGGAACAAAATATAGTTCTTGGAAATATCAAAGCAATGCTTAAGGAGAAATTTTAAATGAAAGCTGTAATCTGGAAAGGCATACACAATCTCGAATACTGCGACGTTCCCGAGCCTCAATGTAAAGAGGGTTGGGTTAAAATTAAAGTACAGGCTGTTGGACTTTGTGCTACCGAAGTGCATATAATTGCAGGAAAGTTTGAAGCAGGCGAACCGCCTCACATCTTAGGTCACGAAATCTGCGGTGATATTGTAGAAGTAGGTGCAGGTTGCGACCCGAAAAATATCGGCAGACGCGTTGTAGTTGAAACATACGTTGGCTGTGGCGAATGTGAATTTTGCAAAAACGATCAAAAGCATTTATGCGATGCGGGTGAAATCGGTTACCCTCCGTATGCAGGCGGTGACGCGCAATATGTTGTAGTACCCGAGGGTTGTGTTCGTTTTTTAAAGGATAATATTTCTTATGACGAGGGCGCAATAATGGAGGCGGTTGCCTGTCCTTTTGGCGCAGTCGTAAATACCGGACTTTCAAAGGGACAAACAGTACTTGTTTTAGGTGCAGGCGTAGCAGGACTTTCGTTTATTCAGTCGGCTTTGGCACTTGGCGCAAAAAAGGTTTTGTGCGCTGTGCGTAATGATGCAAAAGCGGAATTGGTACGCAGATTTGGTGGTGAGGTAATAGATTTACGTCATCAGGATCTTCACGAAACTGTAATGAGGTCTACCAACGGTATGGGTGTTGACTTAGCTATTGATGCGGCAGGCGTTCCTGTCACAATCGCTCAGTGCTTTGAAAATGTAAAAAGCGGTGGTAAGGTTATGCTTTACGGTATTCCCTCGAAAGATGCCGCCATTGAGCTTCCTGTAGTTGATTGCATTTTAAGACAGATAACTGTTTGCGGTTATACAGGCAACGAAAAGGCTTGGGATAAATTGATAGAATTCGTGTCTGAAGGAAAAATTTCCCTTAAAGAAATGGTTACTAAAACATTGCCACTTTCTAAATTCCGTGAGGCTGTAGATTTGTTAGAAAGCGGTGACGCTTCTATAGTAAAAGTTGTGCTTCATCCTTGGGAGGAGTAAAATGATAGAGTTCGAAAAAATACAAACTAAAATCTTACATGATTTTCAAGGTGGCAACGGAGATATTGAGGCTAAAATTCATGCTGATGACCTTAATCGAATTATTAAAAGTGTTTATGCTCCGGGTACATCTACGGGATATCACCTGCACGATACATCATCTGAAATACTGTTTATTTTATCGGGTAGTTGCAAGGTAATTCACGAAAACAAGGAAGAGCGTTTAACTAGCGGGAACTGTCATTATTGTAAAAAAGGTGAATCCCACGCAGTAATTAACGATTCCCGCGAAGATTTGGTAATGTATGCCGTAGTTTGCACACAATAACCATAAGAAAGGAAAAACAGTATGGCTTTTTACAAAAAGACACCCGATATTATTATACGAAACGGTACTATTGTAGACGGAACCGGCCGAGATTGTTATTACGCAGACGTGGCAATTATTGGTGACAAAATTGATTACATAGGCGATTTGCGCGGAGTTAATGCAAAAAAGGAAATTGATGCAAGCGGTAAATATGTCACCCCAGGCTTTATAGATTCACATACACACTCCGACCAGACAATTTGGGGCAATCCCGAAGCACAAAGTGCAGTAAGACAAGGCGTTACAACCGAAATTGTAGGTAACTGCGGTCTTTCTAAGGATACCTTAATGGAGGGTGTGGAATATGATGAAAAATCAAAAGGTATTGACTGTATATACAATCTTACAGGACCCGATTATCCCAAAGGCAGTGTTGCGGCAACCTTAGATAAAGTTGAGCAAATGGGTGCCTCTATCAACACTGCGTGGTTCATAGGTCATAATGGATTGCGTACCATTGTCGGCTTAAACACTACCGACTATACAGAAGAACAATTTAATGCCATGGCAAATTTTTTGCGTGAAGCTATGGAAGCAGGTTTTATTGGCTTATCCACAGGTTTAGAGTTTTCCCCCGGTGTTTTATCTAAACCCGAAGAAGTTGAACGCTTAGCAGAAATTGTTGCCGAATATGACGGAAACTACAGCTCCCACATAAGAGATGAGGGTACTTATTTATTTGAAGCTATTGAAGAATTCCTTAATGTTATTCGTAAAACTGGGATTCGCGGCACCGTTTCCCATCTTAATGTAAAATATGATAACGGTGTTCCGCAGGAGTATTTATGGCGCGGTATGGATATGCTTAAGGAAGCGCGCGAAAAAGAGCATTTAAACGTATATACCGATATGCTCCCCACAGTATTTAACTCGGGCGAAGCTTTTGCGATGTTACCCCCTTGGTTATATGCTGACGGTTGGGATAATGCAAAAAAAATCCTTGCCGACCCTGAGGGACGCCAAAAAGTAAAGAACGATATGTGTCGCTATTGGCGTTATTTAGCAAACGGACAATGGGACAGATTACTATATTTGCAGCCATCCTACGCACCGGAAATTGCAGTAACACCTTTTGCTGAATTAGTGAAAAAGGCAGGCAAAGAGCCGTGTGACGTCTTCTTGGATATTATTATGTCAGCACCCACTTTGCAGGATGCCAACAAATGCGCTATGCAGGGTATCGGTTTTCACGAACAGATTATGATAGACAGCGTTGTACGTGACCCAATTTATTTGTGGATGACCGATTCTATGGTTGCTGTAGAAGACGGTCCGCTTGCAAAAAATACGGCTAATCTTCAATATTATATGAGTATGGCCTACTTCTTTGCTCATTACGTGCGTGATTTGAAAGCGTTGCCTATAGAAAAAGCAATGATGAAGGTTGCATCTATCCCGGCACAGCATTACGGTCTTAAGAAACGCGGTGTGCTCGCTGAAGGATATTTTGCAGATATAAATGTATTTGATTTAGAGGATATTAAAATACATGGCGACTTCGTAAATCCCAACAAATATTGCACCGGTATGGATTATGTTATTGTTAACGGTGTACCGGTCATCGCAAAGGGCGAGCATACACTTGCCCGACCCGGTAAGGTTTTGCGCCATAAAGCGTAGTTGAAAAAATATA
>CAYQFW010000121.1:1022-4459 GCA_964416955.1 uncultured Ruminococcus sp. | reverse complement strand
CCTTTGATTGCCGCCCAACCCCCACGATGGGAGTTGGGACGGACTTTGTTTATCCTAAAAGAATATCCCTTTCAAAGGTTTAAGGCTCCTCTATTGTGTAAACGTTAATAATACCGGTTGCAAGAAGAGTATTATCTGCATCATACTGATTAACCTGAAGCGTTACCCAGCCCGATGCATAGTTTGCTTCGCTGCCTGAATAAATCTTGAGAGCATTTCCGTTTAATTTATAACCGAAATCATAGCTGGTACCATTAACGATTTCTGCTGAGGCGATAAGATCAAAGACTTTGCCATCAGTTGCAAGAATCGTTTCTTTACCAAGATTCCAAGTCAAACCGGACAAGTTGGCAATATTAACACCGTTGGCATCATAAGCGGTAACCTGGGCATTAAGGTAAACCACATAGTGAGCCGCATTGTCAACTGGAGCAACATAATAGCCGTCATCTCCTACTGTTGGAGCAACAATGGTAAGTTTTGTAGAAGGATACTTATTATCATATCTACTTGTCTCTACACCGTTGAGTATGTAGGTAGCATGAGAGCACATTGCCATTACTTGATAGCAATCTTGACCATTCGTAGTGTACATCGTACCAGTGTAACCTGAATTCGCATCCATGTTGATAGTGAGCTGGTAGTCCGTACCTTCATAACCATGGCCTAACATACCTCCGATTGTGTTACCTGTCGTACATACGAGCGTTGCGTCAGACTTTGTATTAACGAAGGATACTGTGTAATTCGCACCTTCGGTACCGCTAGCGTTAGCCGTACCATAGTTATAGAAAGAACCCACATTGTACTGACCTTCGATATAACCGTGAAGTGCTACATTTTCAAATGTGGTAGTACCTGGATTGCGGATGTTTCTTACAAGTGCATGTCCGTCGGTTGTTTGAACAGTAGCACTAAAGTTAGAAATCTTGATTTCTTGGGACTCACCGACTTTACCAACTTCTTTGAAGAGCGAGGTGGTAAGGTTAACGAACTCTACACCATTACCGTCGAAGCTACCGTTAAGGCTGATTCTTCCAACACCGGTCATATCAAGTGTTTCAACGCCGTCTGCCACTTTAAAGTAGGTGTATTCGTCGTAATACTCCGAAATGTTCAACAGTTGAGATGGTTCGTCAATAAGATATGGATTTGTTTCCGTACCTGCACCACCCACGAAAGCAGTTCCTGCTGCGGCATCGTACTGATTATCAAAACTATCATATTCAGAAGCAAGCTGAGTAGCATTCACAGTGATAGCCACACCACTAAGAGTCATATTCATATACTTGTTACCTGCCTCTTCATCCATATGACCGGAAATGGTAATAGCTTCTGTCTTTTGACCTGCTTTAAGTTGACCCTTAGCACCATAGTCGATGCCATTAAAAGTAAATGTAATAACCTCAAGAAGCTCTGTATCTCCGGTAAGCCCACTGATAACTACTTCATATTTGAGATCAAGGTTACCGTTGTTCTTAATATAAAATTCTTGTGTTTCATAAGTACAACCTGGTTCCCAATAGATTGCTCCTTCTCCTTGTGCTTTCTTAAAATTAATCGTCTCAAGAGATTTACCATTAGCATCTACGATAGCGATATCAAGATTACCAGCCACGATTGAGTTTGTCGCACTGGTTGCGGTGTCTGTAAACCAAGCGAACGTAGTACCAATCAACATTGACATACACAATACGAGTGATAATAAACTGCTAATCAGTGCACGCTTAGTTGTTTTCTTATTATTCATGTCATTTCCCTCCATTTTTTCTAGTTAATTTTTTACTCCCAATTTGTGAAAGCTTCTGCAGCTGTATCACCTGTGTTATCTGCCTGTATAGCCTGTGCCACAATGTTAATATTGAATGTAGGAACTTTTACCAAATCTTCTTGGTCTAAAACAGACGGAATTCTTACAGATGTAAATAATGTTGCTGTAGCTTCAGGAGCTAATCTTTCTTTTAAATAGTAAGTAAATGTTAACGAACCATCCGCATTGAGTGCAGGTGCATCATTTCCTTCACTTTGCCATTTACTTCCATCATAGCCACCAAAAATTGTAGTAATATCAGTAATGTTGTTTTCTGTTAAGATTGTCATCCAATCCTCAGCATCAGTTAATGTCACCTGAAGGCGAATCCACTGATCATACTTACCTGTATTTCTTACAGTTGGGTCTTTTGATAACACATCGCCCGGAGCAATGTTATCATATGTATTTGCTTCTACCTCTTCCTCTGTTGTTTCTCCGTTTTCATCTACTTCATGTTCGAAAAGGTCAACAGAAAATAATTCATCTGGGTCTTCTGTTGAATCTGCTACCATAAATGTATTAGTAACCTCATCTGTTGCGTTGAAATACGCAATTGTTCCCAAAGATAAAATCGCAATAATACATACTGCTACTGCCGAAGCCAGCACTTTCTTTTTATTCATTTTCATATCCCTTATCCTCCTTTCCTCAAAGATTTATATCAAACTTGTGCTTACCGGAATTCCTTCGCAAGCACAAATCTAATACCGCTATTCTTCTGTTTTTTGAGCTCGTGATTGCAATTTGCTATAACATTCTTCGCAAAGTTGACCAACACCATTGATATAATATTTTCTTGCGTCTGCCGGTTTGTTTTTTGATATACCGGTATCACCTTTACATAACACACAAATATCTGTTTCCCCAGTAGTCTGTGACTGCTCTTCTTGTTCTTTTTTCTTTTTACCCATGCCAACTATATCTGGTACAAAAACCGCTATAATCAACAATGCTCCAATTGCAATCGTGATATACATTCCCGGCGGATTTTGAATAAAATCCGACACATACCCAAGTTTTGGAATGCGAAATTGTGGTACACCTATCACATTGTTAAAATGAACTGGTGAAGCATCTGCCACATCATTGGCATCACCCTTTGTATAAAAATGTTGATTTTCAGCATCAATCTTCACGACACGGTGCGTTGCCACTACTAAATCTTCATTCATAACAAATGTAATGGGATCGCCCACCTTAATACTGTTCACATCCACACTCTTTACATAGATAAGGTCACCAATTTTATACTCCGGTTCCATACTTCCGGATATTACATTAAAAACACGAAATCCCATGAGCCTTGAACCCATGAGAAATATCGCACAAAAAACAACTACTACAACCACTGTGGTCGATATAACGTTCCATATTTTTTTCATTTTGCTTTTCCTCTTTCTAATACCGTACAAATGGAATAAGGGATAACCAAAGTTTTCGCTTCTTGCGAATCCAAGATTTCTGTTCATCTCCACTTGTTCTCTTAATCTCGCCTTTCAGATTTTTTAGTGTCCTACGGAAAACATGAAACCATACCGCAAAACGCCAAAGCATTCCTACGCATATGAGAATAAGAACTAATATAAAAATGATTTCTTCCACTATTCTTCCCCTGCTGACTTCG
>CAYQFW010000121.1:0-1012 GCA_964416955.1 uncultured Ruminococcus sp. | reverse complement strand
TCGTTTCTGTCTGTTGTTCTAGTTGTGCTTTGAGTGCTTGCAGTTCTGCCATCATCTTGGCACTCTCGGCTCTCTCCGCCTCAATCATTGCCTTTTCTGCTTCTAATTCCTCTGTTTGCTCTTGTTTATATCGACGGAACAAACGAATACAGTTCAATCCCTGATATAAAATCAAAAGCATAAACGGAACAAAAATACACACAATATAACCTTGCGGAGTTTTTAAGAAATTAAAGAATGTTCCTACACCATTCAAATGGCTCTCGTATTTTCCCATTACATATGGGTATGTAACGATTGTGGCATCATCAACATCCGTTGTTGTACCGTATGTAACAAATCCCGGATTGCCCTGTGCATCGGTTGTCAACCTTCTGATTTTATGGGTAATCACTTCTCCAAAGCTTTCGCTGTTTTGTGAGATGTAAGTAATAATGTCTCCTTCTTTCAATGTAGAAGCGTCTACTTCCTTTACAAAAATCAAATCTCCGGCATCAAAATCTGTTGCTGCCATAGAATCAGAATTGACGATGTAAGCCTTATAGCCAAACAAGTTTCTGTCATTACGGTTGAATGTGGTTACGGAAATAACCGTAAAAATCATCATAAATACGGCCAATGCAACTACCAGCCATACAATTGTTGTTTTGATTATGTTTATCGCTTTTTTCACTCTAAAACCCCTTTTCCTTTGATACTTCTATGGAAACAACATAATAATTGTTTTGTTGTACACCAAAACGATAAAAACATCCCCCAAAATTTAATTCGGAAGTTTAAAGTCCATAAAGATAGGCACAACAAAAAGCCTTTTCCAAAAAATCAGAAAAGGCTTACTTCGTATGCTTATTTTGTTAAAAATTTAGTTCTTATTGAGTAGGGAATAGGAAAACAGTCTGAAAAATACTTGTTTTTTACACGATAGTGTGCTAAAATCTTTAACTATAATCATGGATGTATGTACTTGGTGAATATTCTTACAACATAACAATTATTATGTTTTCTAACACTG
>CAYQFW010000120.1:0-4475 GCA_964416955.1 uncultured Ruminococcus sp. | reverse complement strand
GCTGAAAGCGATACTATAACAATCACGGGTCCGCGTTCGGTTGTTAATAAGATTGATTCGGTTGTGGCTTTGACAGAGGTTGATAAAACCTTGTCTGAAAGTGAAACTTTTGATGCAGATATTAAATTATATGATGCTGACGGGGAGGAAGTTTTGTCCGATAATCTTACTTTAAGCGAGACTAAAGTTAAGGTTACTGTTCCGATTTCTAAAAAGAAGACAGTGCCTGTTGAGGTTGCATTTACAAATCTTCCCGACGGTTTTGATACAAAGTCTTTGTCATATACACTTGACCACGAAACTGTAACGGTAATTGGCACACCCGAAACTGTTGATAAAACCGAGAAGATAGTTCTTTCGTCAATTGATATATCAAAAATCTCAAAGTCTTCGGCAAGTTTTGACGTTTCGGCAACCTTGCCTGACGGTGTACGTTTACTTGATAACATCGAACATTTCACGGTTAAATTTAATATTTCAAATTATCGTGAAAAAATAATAAATGTTTCTGAGTTAAAGTTTAATAATCTTGGAAGCGGTATGAAGGCAACTGGCAGTAAAGTTAAAAATGTTAAAATCTGCGGGCCTGCGAGTGTTATTAACAGTTTGGAGACTCAAGAAATTTATGCCGTGGTTGATTTGTCCGGCAAAAAAGCGGGCGAACATACAGTTGCGGTGTTGGTGTGCTTTGAAGACAGCGATTCGGTTTGGGCGGTCGGTAATTACGATACCACCGTTACAATCAAGTAAAATAGGGGGCTGAAAACCAGCCCTTTATTTTATGATTTTAAACAGTTTTTAAATCTTTGCGTATAATATAGCGGAGGGATTTTATGAAAATTGTTTTAATGTTAATATGCTTTTTGTTTGCAGTTTTTGGTTTAAGTGAGTTTTTACATATTTTAAAACTTTTTTGGCTTTTTCCAAAACGTAAACTTTGGGCTCACCTTGTTGTTAATTTGCAAAATGAAACGGCAGAAAGACAGATGGTTTATGTGTGTGAGCAATATTTATGGCATGGTGAAAATTTTGCTGATTTTATTGTGTTTAATGCCGATAACCTTAATATTGAAAATTATGAGCGATGCAAGAATATAGCTCAAAAATACGGAATGAAAATAACCAAAAAAATTTGATTTTAAAGGAAGGGGATAACAATGGAAAGTTTAACGGCTGATGTTGTGAAAATCACCTTTCGTAATGAATCGAATTATTACACGGTTGCGGTTTTAAAGTCCGGCACAGAGGAATTTACCGCTGTTGGAACAATGCCTTTTCTTAATGAGGGAGATACCGCAGAGTTTACGGGCGAATTTACAGTTCACGCGACTTATGGTGAGCAGTTTAAAGTGGAAAGCTTTGAAAGAAAAGCACCGCAGAACAAAGCGGCTGTTTTAAGATATCTTGCTTCAGGTTCAATAAAAGGCGTTGGCCCTTCTACTGCCGCTCGTATTGTGGAAAAATTCGGTGAAGACAGCCTTGATGTTATTCAAGATAACCCTACGGCGCTTGCCACCATTAAGGGTATTTCACTTGCAAAAGCAATGGCTATAAATGAAGAATACCGCAAGCAATACGGTATTAGAGATATAATGATTTTGCTTTCAAAATTTAACATTTCACCTGATAAATGTGTTAATATCTACCGTAAATACGGTGCACAGTCGATTGAAATTATAAAAGCAAACCCTTATGTTTTGTGCGCTGAAGGTATTGATTTTAATTTTGAACTTGTTGAAGATATTGCTACAGATTTTGCTTTTGATATGTCAAGTGAAGAACGTATAAGCGCGGGTATTGAATATGTCTTGCGCAAAAATCTTTCTAACGGACACACTTGTCTTCCAAGGAACAAATTTGTGCCTGTGGCTTGCAAATTGCTTTCTTGCAAAGAGTCGGTTGTGGAAATTTGCTGCGACGGGCTTATTGATACTTTTCAACTGTGCAGTGAAGATGTTGGCGGTGTGGAATATTTATCAATTCCCGATTATTATAATGCCGAGCAACATATCGCCGCAAGACTTTTTGCGGTGAAGAAATTTATGAATAATTCTGTAACAGTTGATAAACTTGAAATTGAAAATGTTGAAACAAAACTTGGTATTAAGTTTGAAGAACTGCAAAAACAAGCAATTTTTGAGGCTTTTGAAAGCGGGATTTTAGTGCTTACAGGCGGCCCGGGTACCGGAAAAACCACAACTCTTAATGCCATTATAAAACTTTTTGAAAACCGCGATTTGAACATTGAACTTGCTGCACCGACAGGCAGAGCGGCAAAGCGAATCACCGAACTTACTGGCAGAGAAGCCAAAACCATTCACCGTCTTTTAGAGGTTGAATGGGGCGAGGGAAGCAAACAACAGTTTGCCCGCAATGAGAAAAACCCTCTTGACTGTGATGTTATAATAGTTGATGAAGCCTCTATGATTGATGCGCTTTTATTTGATAATTTACTTAAAGCGTTAAAGCTTTCTTGCAGAATAATTCTTGTGGGCGATTCTGACCAGTTGCCAAGCATTGGCGCGGGTAATGTTCTTAATGATATTTTAGAGTCGGATATTTTTCCGTCTATAAGACTTAAAAAGGTGTTCAGACAAGCAAACGAAAGCCTGATTATACGTAATGCACACGCCATAATAAACGGAGAACAGGCTGATTTTTCCAACAAATCTTCTGATTGTTTTTTCTTGCCGCGGCAGGACAAGTATTCTTCGGTACAGACACTTTTGGAACTGGTGTGTGAACGTTTGCCACAGGCGTATGAGTTTAATCCTGTTACCGATATTCAAGTTTTATGTCCTTCAAGAATGGTTGATACAGGAACTGTTAATCTTAATAATTTGTTGCAAGAACGACTTAATCCCCGAAAAAAAGGCGGGCCCCAATTGGCATTTAAGGGTGTCTATTTCAGAACAGGGGATAAGGTTATGCAGATTAAGAACAATTATGACCTGCAATTCCGGAAAGATAACGGTGAGTTTGGCACGGGCGTATTTAACGGCGATGTTGGATATATTACCGATATTGATATCCGCGGTGGTATTGTTAAAGTCAGATATGAAGACCGTGTTGCAACCTATTTTCCCGAAGACCTTAATCAACTTGAACTTGCTTATGCTGTGACTGTTCACAAAAGTCAGGGAAGCGAATACAATTGTGTTGTGATTCCTTTAAGTGATGTGCCATCAAAACTCATGTACCGCAATCTTTTGTATACTGCAGTAACAAGGGCTAAAAAGATGTTGGTGCTTGTGGGGAGCCGTGAAATTTGGGACAATATGGCGGCAAATGACCGTAAAACTCTTCGTTATACCTTGCTTCAAAAATTTTTAAAGGATAATTTTTTTAATGAAAGTTTTTAAAGTTATAATAAATGCATTGTTCCCAAACAAGTGTATTTCTTGCGGAGAAATTATTGACAGAGATGATTTCTTTTGTGAGTATTGTTATGAAAAACTTGAGCGTGTTGATTTTTTTAAGATCTGTACCCGTTGCGGTTTAAAAAAGAAAGAATGTGAATGCAAATACCGTGTTTTTCATTTTTCAGGAAGCATAGCGCCTTTTATAAACGAAGATATTGCACAAAATGCAATGTACCGTTTTAAGTTTGCGGAAATTTGGAGCGGTTCGAAATTTTTTGCTTTTGAGATGGCAAAGGCTGTCAAAACGGTGTATAATGATATAAATTTTGATTTAATAACCTTTGTACCAATGCATTTTATAAAGCGGTTAAAACGTGGTTTTAATCAGTCGGAAGTTTTGGCAAAAAAACTGTCTGAAATTCTTGGTATAAAGTTGTGCGAAAACTTGCTGTCGGTTAAATATTCCCGCAAGGTTCAACACGATATGTCTTTTAAAGAAAGATTTTCAAACGTTAAAGGTAAATATAGTTATAATCACAATATTGCAGGCAAAACTGTTTTGCTTGTAGATGATATTAAGACTTCGGGAGCAACGCTGGATGCATGTGCCAAGCAGTTGCTTTTGGCGGGCGCGGATAATGTTTATTGTGTGTCGGGTCTTATAAGTGAATCAAAGAAAGGAAAGAAAACAAATGGCAACTGATATCGGCATTGACTTCGGTTCTTCTAAGACTGTTATATTTTCAAGTTCGAAGGTTGTTTTAGAACTTCCAAACGTTGTAACCGTTGATAGCGACAGTTGGGAAGTTGTATATGTGGGTGAAAAAGCAAAGCAAACTTTGGGCAGAACGCCTGAAAGTATGCAGACTGTTTTTCCGATAGAACACGGCGTAATTTCTGACTATGATTTAGCGGAATATATGCTTAAGGAATATATGGAACAGGCTTTTGGAAATAAGATTTTAAGACCGCGTATTATGGCAACTCTTCCTGCGGGTCTTACCGAACTTCAGCACCATTCACTTAATAACGCCGTCGAATCGGCGGGCGGCAGAAATGTATCTGTTATCGAAGGTCCGCTTGCCATCGCGTTTGGATTGGGACTTGATTTTT
>CAYQFW010000119.1:0-4487 GCA_964416955.1 uncultured Ruminococcus sp. | reverse complement strand
TTGTTACATAAAAGCTATTTGATTTAAAATATCTTGAATTACGCCTTAAAGCATCATTTATGTATTCTGCTAATTTTTGTGCAATTCTTTCTGTATCTTTTTCGCTAGCCTTCGGTTCTATTTCAGGTTCAGTTATAGCCGAAGTGGTTTCTGTATTTTTTCGGGCTTGTTCTCGTATATAGTTTAAATCACGAAGATTTTATATGGTATTTTTGTGAATTATATGTTATCATAATGATAAAGGCATAATTTTACCAAAAATGAGCACAATTATATCTTTTCTTTTGAATTTTGAGTGGTAAAATTATTATAGTAACCAAATCACTTCAAGGAGTAGATATTATGAGAATAAAGAACGGTCTTGTTTTTTCCGGAGAACACATTATGGAGCAGAAAGACCTTTGTTTTGAGAATGGTGTTATCACCGAAAATTCTGTTTCGGGTGAGTTTGACGCTGAGGGTTGTTATGTTTTGCCTGGGTTTATTGATACTCATATTCACGGCGCTAATATGATAGAGTTCTACACTTCGGAGTATCAGGGTGAGCCCACCCCTGCACTTGATTATTTATCTTCGCAGGGTGTCACAAGTATATTGCCTACGTTTGCTACTTGTAATACTGACGAATATGCAACCGATACTTTAAGACTTTTGTCAACAAATGATGACCGTATACTCGGTATTCATTGTGAAGGCCCGTTTGTAAACCCTGTGCGTATGGGCGGTATGCAACCCGAAAAGCTTCAGCTTCCTAATATGGAAGTGCCTGATATTATTCAGAAAAATAGCGGTAACAAATTGAAAATTGTTTCAATGTCGCCTGAGCTTGAAGGTTCTAAGGAAGTTATAAAAGAACTTGTAAAAAGCGGTGTAAAGGTTTCTATTGCTCATACTGATGCCACGTATGAACAGGCCTTAGAAGCTGTTGAAATGGGCGCCACAAGACTTACCCATACCTTTAACGCTATGCGACCTTTTAGCCATCGCGACACAGGTGTTTTGGGTTGCGCTTTAACTGATGACCGTATTGAATGTGAGCTTATATGCGATATGCACCACGTTTCACCCGCGGCAGTTAAACTTGTTGTAAAGGCAAAGGGAATTGACAAGGTGACAATGATTAGTGACTGCTGTTTCTTCTGCGGTGTGCCCGAAGGAAAATACGATTTCAACGGCAGAGAACTTTATGTAGAAGGCGGTTTTGCTAAACTCCCTAACGGGACGATTGCAGGCAGCGCTTGTTCTTTGGCTACGGGGGCTAAGAATATGTTTAAGTTAGGTTTTAAACCCGAAGAAATCGCCGTTATGGCTTGTGTTAACCCTGCACGCGCGGCAGATGCCAAAGACCGCGGTGAGTTAAAATTGGGTTATAGAGCTGATGTTATTATTCTTGATAAAGAATTTAATGTAAAACATGTTTTCTTAAAAGGCGAACAAATAAGATGAAATATGAAAAACCGTGTCTTATGACACGGTTTTAATTGAATATTATATTTTGATTGCTTGGCGGTATTCAAGCGGCGACATATTTTCACTTTTTCTAAAGACTTTCCCAAAGTATGATTGGCTTACGAAACCGCAATTCGTAGCAATTTCGCTTATACTTAAATTACTGTTTTCAAGAAGTGACTTGGCTTTTTCAATTCGTACGTTGTTTAGATAAATCATAATAGTAGTGCCGGTAATTTCTTTAAAAGCACGTGAAATATAAAAACGTGAGTAACGGCAATGTTTTTCTATTTCTTCAATTGAAACCTGTTCGTCAAAATGCTTATATATATATTTGATGATTTTTTTAACAAGTTTCACTTTGTTCGAGGTTTTGTGGTCTTTGGCTTCTTTAACAATATAATTCCTGAAAAGTTCTAATAAAACCGAGAGCAAGGTAATTTTAACACTTTCTTGGTAGAAATTTTGTTTTTTGCGTTGCTCTTCCAAAGCATTGGTTATAAGGTTGGCAATTTTTTGGTTTTTAATCTTTTTAAAAAAGCGGAAATCACTCGTGTTAAATCCCATAGATTCACAAAAAGTATGGTCAAGGTGAACGACAATAAATTCGCAAAATTTGTGATGAAAGCGTACGCCGTGTATTGCTTCGGAGTTGATTATTATGATGTCATCTTTTTGTGCCTTAATTTCTTCACTGCCGTTTACAACATCGCATTCGCCTGATAAAAAGTAGAGTATTTCAATGTTTTCGTGCCAGTGAAGATTATCGTCGGTGTTGCGGTTGTTGTATGAAATACCCAGAGGGTAGACATTGTTCATTATTCCGACGTGCGACTCGTACGAACTTTCCATAATATCACCTCTTTTTTCAATACTGATTATATATCCTTATAATATATTTGTCAATGACAAAGTATAAGTAGGTTTTTGGAATATAATATAGGAAAATTCTACTTGTTATAGGAAAAAAAGGTTTACTATTTTTATGATATATGATAAAATTACTTAATAATATTTTTTGTTTCAGGTGATAGATATATGAAGATAATGAGCTTTAATATCCAACATGGTTGGGATTATTTATACGGCGGCGTAAAGCTGGAGATTATGGCAGATGCGATAAATAAATGCGAGCCTGATATAGTAGGTCTTAATGAAGTTTACGATAAGGGCACACACGAACTTTTTCAGCCACAAGCAGAGATACTTTCTGATCTTACAGGCCTTAAATACCATTATTTTGCAAAGGCAATTGATTGCGGTGAAAACAACCCTTACGGCAATGCATTTATATCGCGATATCCTATTGTAAGCGCGGAAACTATATTGGTGCCTGACCCTAATCCCAGAGCATATAACGATTATTACGAAACCAGAAGTTTGCTTAAAGTAAAGCTTGAAAACGGGGTT
Source organism: uncultured Ruminococcus sp. (assembly GCA_964416955.1). Classification (GTDB taxonomy): domain Bacteria; phylum Bacillota; class Clostridia; order Oscillospirales; family Acutalibacteraceae; genus UBA737. The sequence continues at coordinate 1,628 of CAYQFW010000119.1, read as the reverse complement.
ACAGTTCTGGTTACCCACTTCGGTCTTAATCCTGATGAACACGAAAATTCGGTTAAAACTATATTAGAAAATATGTGTGAAGAAAAGTGTGTTTTGATGGGTGACTTCAATTCCACTCCCGATAATGCAATTTTGAAGCCTGTTTTTGAAAAAATGACTGATACGGCACAATATTTTTCAGAGCCTTTTGCTACATTCCCGTCGCACGAACCCGAAAGAAAAATAGATTATATTTTGGTATCTAAAGATATTAAGGTTTTGAGCGCGAATGTGCCCAATATTATAGCATCAGACCACAGACCACATATTGCGGTGGTTGAAGTTTAAATACATAAAAAATCCTTCCGAAAGGAAGGATTTTTTTACATATTATTCATCAAACTTGAAAGAGCCTGAGAAGTAGGTTGTTGAGTCTTTTCCTACTGTCAAAAGTCCACCGTCCGAATGGGCGGTTTTTACTGTTCCGTCGTCCAGTTCTATTTTGCAAGGAGCCGAAACAACGGTTGTAACAAAGGGAACGTGCTTTGCCATAACGGCTAACTCACCCAAAACACCGCGGACATCAAACTTTACAACTTCACCCTCAAATTTATTGCCGTCGGGGGTAGAAACGGTTAGTTTAAAGGTGTTCATTACTGCACCTTCTTTGCCTTTTCAATCGCTTCGTCAATAGTGCCTACGAATAGGAATGCAGACTCGGGTAAATCGTCGTGTTTGCCTTCGATAATTTCCTTAAAGCCGCGAACAGTTTCGGCTATAGGTACATATTTACCCTTAAAGCCTGTGAATTTCTCTGATACGTCGAACGGCTGTGACAAGAAACGCTGAATCTTACGCGCACGCGAAACGGTTAACTTATCTTCGTCGGAAAGTTCGTCCATACCCATAATAGCGATAATATCCATAAGCTCGTTATATCTTTGAAGTATACGCTGAACTTCCTTTGCAACAAAGTAATGTTCTTCGCCTACAACTTCGGGAGCTAATATACGGCTTGTTGATTCAAGCGGGTCAACAGCAGGGTAGATACCCATTGATGCGATATTACGCGCCAAAACTGTTGTAGCGTCCAAGTGGGCGAACGCAGTAGCAGGGGCAGGGTCGGTAAGGTCGTCGGCAGGAACGTAAACCGCCTGAATAGAAGTAATAGAACCCTTTTTAGTAGAGGTAATTCTTTCCTGCAAAGCGCCCATTTCGTTAGCCAAGGTCGGCTGATAACCAACGGCAGACGGCATACGGCCGAGAAGTGCTGAAACTTCACTACCTGCCTGTGTGAAACGGAAAATGTTATCTATAAACAAAAGAACGTCCTGATTTTTTTCGTCACGGAAATATTCCGCCATTGTAAGAGCCGATAACGCTACACGCATACGTGCTCCCGGCGGTTCGTTCATTTGTCCGTAAACAAGCGCGGTGTTATTTATAACGCCCGATTGCTTCATTTCGTTGTAGAGGTCGTTACCTTCACGGGTGCGTTCACCAACACCGCCGAAAACCGAGATGCCGCCGTGTTCTTTAGCGATGTTGTTGATAAGTTCCATAATAAGAACCGTTTTACCAACACCTGCACCGCCAAACAGACCGATTTTACCACCCTTTGCATAGGGGCAGATAAGGTCGATAACCTT
>CAYQFW010000118.1:0-4502 GCA_964416955.1 uncultured Ruminococcus sp. | reverse complement strand
CCTTTATTGCAGCGTTCGATGAAATGGTTTCGGAGGCATATCAGGATGCAAAAGCTCAGTGATCTTCTGAAGCAGGCCAGTCAGGAGGAGTATGATCTCCGGGGACTTGAAATGTCCGGGGAGGACGTTCCGGAGCTGCGGATCGGGACCATCGATCTGAAAAACTGCAGCTTTTCCCACTGCAGCTTCTCCGATTGCCGTTTCTCCGGCACGGGATTTGAAAATGTGGTGTTTCAGGGCTGTGATCTTTCCGGCAGCGGCTTTCTGGACTGCGGCATGAAAAAGGTTTATTTCCGTGACTGCCGTATGATGGGAACCGTGTTTTCCGGCTGTGTGCTGAATATGGGGGAGCTCACCGGATGCCTTATAAAAGAAAACGATAAAATTGCAGTTTGTATTTCGGGCGGTAAAGACTCAATGCTGATGGCTAAGTGTATGCAACAATTGCAAAGGCATAGTAATGTGCCTTTTGAACTTGTTTTTCTTGTAATGGACCCTGGGTATAACCCCGAAAACCGCAAGCTAATTGTTGAAAATGCAAAACTTTTAAATATTCCTGTGACAATTTTTGAAAGCGATATTTTTGACGTTACAACCCGTGTTGGAGGCTCACCCTGTTATCTTTGCGCGCGTATGAGACGCGGTTGCCTTTACAGTAAGGCTAAATCACTCGGTTGCAACAAAATCGCACTGGGACACCATTTTGACGATGTTATCGAAACGGTGCTTATGAGTATGTGTTATTCTTCGGAAATTAAGACAATGCTTCCAAAACTCCATAGCACAAATTTTGAAGGTATGGAGCTTATCCGTCCTCTGTATAAAGTAAAAGAAGACGATATAATTTCTTGGGTGAATTATAATGGTTTGCATTTTTTACAATGTGCTTGTAAATTCACGGAATTAAGCACCGAAAGGGAAGACCTTTCAAAAAGAAAGGAAACCAAAGCACTTATTAAATATATTAAAACCTTTAATAAAGAAGCCGACAATAATATCTTCAGAAGTATTCATAACGTCAACCTTGCAACATTACCCGGCTGGCGCGATTGTGACTCGGGAGATAGCCATACTTTTTTAGAAAAATATTAAATTGCAAAATTTATGCATATTTTCGAGAAATTCCTTGAAAATATGCATTTTTTGTGTTAAAATATATACTGTATAAATTTATGCCGAGGTGGACTATGAAACGAAGAATTGCCAGAGAAGAAGTTTTTATTTTAATTTTTGAAAAACAGTTTAATACTGCACCGATAGAAGAAATTCTTGAAATTGCTTGTGAGGTGCGCGATTTGAAGCCTGACGATTACATAAACACAGTTTTTAAAGGGGTTTATGATAATCTTGAAACTTTAGATGAAATAATTTCCGAAAAGGCAATCGGCTGGAAGATTGGAAGAATTTCAAAAACTTCGCTTTGCATTTTAAGACTTTCTATATTTGAAATTAAATTTATGGAAGATATACCTGTTTCGGTATCTATTAACGAAGCGGTAGAGCTTGCCAAGAAATATGCAACACCTGAAGATGCGGCATTTATAAACGGCATTTTGTCTTCGGTTGAAAAATCGCTCTAATATGCAAACTGTTACTGTTAAACAACTCAACCTGTTTGTAAAATCGTTAATTGAAGGCGATATGCGTCTTAACGATATTTATGTTGTGGGTGAGATTTCTAACTTTAAAAACCACTATGCCAGCGGACATTTATATTTCACTTTAAAAGACAATGACGCTTCGATTCGTTGCGTTATGTTCCGCGGTTTTGCTTCACAGGTGAAATTCCGCATTGAAGACGGACTTAAAGTAGTGCTTCGCGGAAGAGTTTCAATCTATGAAAAAGACGGGCAATATCAGTTCTATGCTCAGGAGATGCACCCCGACGGCTTGGGCGATATTTCTTTGCAGTTTGAACAGATTAAGGAAAAACTTTCTAAAGAAGGTCTTTTTGACGCTGAAAATAAACGCCCAATACCAAAATTCCCTAAAAGAATTGCGGTTATAACTTCGGCTACGGGCGCCGCGGTTCAGGATATTATGAATATTCTCTCGCGCAGATGGAAATTGAGCGAAATTATCTTTTGTCCCGTTTCGGTGCAAGGGGAAAATGCTGTTCCCGAAATGCTTAACGCTTTGGAAAGAGTGTACGCGCTTTCCAATTGTGATTTAATCATAATTGGACGCGGCGGCGGCTCTATTGAAGATTTGTGGGCTTTCAACAGCGAAGAACTCGCCCGAAAGATTTACGAATCACCAATTCCTGTTATCTCTGCGGTAGGGCACGAAACCGATTTCACAATTTGTGATTTTGTTGCTGACCTCAGAGCGCCGACACCGTCTGCTGCGGCGGAGCTTGCTGTTCCTGACAGGTACGAAATTAGACACAAGCTTTTAAATTATACTTCGCTTTTAAAATCTAACCTTGAAAACAAACTACAAGCCGAAAAATCAAAGTTTAACATTTTAGAAAATTCGGTTTGTCTTAAGAAGCCCTTGCAGGCGATAATAGAAAGCCGTCAGCAAAACCTTGATTTGCTAACAGATAAATTGCTTTTTGCCTTTAAAAATGCAGTAAACAATTATAAATCACGCTTAACGCGTGATATTGCATCGTTAGACGCTTTAAGTCCGTTAAAAGTTTTAGCGCGTGGATATTCGGTAGCGCAAAAGGGTGAAAAGGTTGTTTCAAGTGTAAGCGACCTTGAATGTGGTGACGATTTTACACTAAGATTATCCGACGGCTCACTCCAATGTAAAGTTAATTCCAAAGGAGAATAAAATGGAAAACAATTTTGAAAACTCTCTTGTAGAGCTTGAAAATATTATAAAAAAATTAGAAAGTAACAATGTTTCGCTCGAAGAATCTATTGCGCTTTTTGAAAAAGGCGTTAAGCTGACCGACAGTTGCCGTAAAATCTTGGAAACTGCCGAACAAAAGATTATAACCTTAACCGAGGCGGAAGAAGCTAATGATTAGTGATTTTTTGAAAGAACATATTGATTATGTTGAAAATGAAATTGACCGTTTGTTTCCGTCAATATCAAATGTAGGTTGCGGTGATTTCAGTGTGGTGTGTGAGGCATCCCGTTACAGTTTAACTTTGGGCGGTAAGCGTATCAGACCAATAATATTGTTGGAATTTTGCAAATTATTGGGTGGTAAACGTGAAGATGCAATTAACTTTGCAGTAGCGCTTGAAATGATTCACACATATTCTCTAATTCACGACGATTTGCCTTGTATGGATAATGACGATATGCGCCGCGGGAAGCCCTCTTGCCACATTAAATACGGCGAAGATACTGCGCTTTTAGCCGGAGACACCTTACTTACCGAAGCATTCGGTGTTATGGCGAAAGCCAATCTTCCGAGTGAGCGTGTTGTAAAAGCGGTTGAGTTTTTATCTTCGCTTTCGGGACTTCACGGAATGATAGGCGGTCAGGTTTTAGATTTGCAATTTGAAAAAACAAATCCAACTGCCGAACAGTTAATTGATATGTACTCACGCAAAACAGGTGGACTTTTAATTGCGGCGGCAACACTTGGATGTATTGCGGCGGGTAAGTTTGACCAAAAAACTATTGAAAATGCCAAAAATTATGCTTGTGAAGTCGGCTTGGCTTTTCAAATTATTGATGATATTCTTGATTGCACCGCTGACGAAAAGGTATTGGGTAAACCCGTTGGCAGTGACGAGAAAAACAGTAAAACCACCTTTGTTACAATCTACGGAATTGAAAAATCGCGTGAAATTGCGGCACGGTATACCGAAAGTGCCTTAAATGCATTGAATAAATTCGAAGGCGATAAAACTAATCTTATTGCCCTTACGGAATACTTACTTAAAAGAAACTATTAAAGGACTGTAAATTTTGAATTATGAGATTTTAAGCGGCGTAAAGTCACCCGCCGACATTAAAAAATTGAATAACAATCAATTACAGAAACTCTGTTCAGAGATTCGCGAATGTATTATAGACACCGTTTCCAAAAACGGTGGTCATCTTGCATCTAATCTCGGCGCAGTGGAACTTACTGTTGCATTGCACAGAACCTTTAATTCTCCCGAAGATGCCATTATTTTTGATGTTGGGCATCAATGCTACACTCATAAACTTTTGACAGGCAGATTTGACCGTTTTGACACTTTGCGTACCGAAGGCGGCATTTCGGGTTTTATGAAACCACAAGAAAGTGAACACGACCCGTTTATAACAGGTCACAGCAGTAACTCCATTTCTGCGGCATACGGCATATACCGTGCAAAAAGACTGACGGGTCAGAACGGTACTGCTGTTGCGGTCATCGGGGACGGTGCGCTCACGGGTGGCATGGCTTATGAAGCGCTAAATAATGCAGGTAGCGGCAGAAGTAATTTTATTGTAGTTTTAAACGACAATAAAATGTCTATTTCGCGTAATGTAGGTGCGCTTTCGCGCAGTCTTACAAAAATGCGCAACAAACCAAAATATCACTATTTTAAATTTGCTCTTAACAA
>CAYQFW010000117.1:0-4504 GCA_964416955.1 uncultured Ruminococcus sp. | reverse complement strand
AACCCACGACCTGCTGATTACGAATCAGCTGCTCTACCAACTGAGCCACTCCAGCGTACTTATAGATTATACCAATATTTGACTTAACCGTCAAGTAAAAAATGAAAGGCGACAATAATAATGGAGAAAGATATTAACAAAAGAATCAGGGAGTACCGAAAGTTAAGAGAAATGACACAGGAAGAATTGGGAATGGCTTTAGGTATGAAATGCAGCACCTATTCGCAGATGGAACGCAAGGGTAAAATCACTGTTGATATGGCGCAGGCAATTGCCAAAATTTTAGATGTTGACCCTGATATTATTATGTATGGCGAAAAACAAACTCCTATTGATTTCGTTCCTGTCATAACTCCGCCGATCACTTTGAGTGACCCCGGCAAAAATAATCCCTTTATTACACCGAGCGAGCCTGAAGTTATTATTGGGTATAAGTATGGTGAAATTACACTTTCGGTTAAGGAAGAAAGCATTATAAATCTTTTCCGTGATTTGAGTCCCGAGGCTCAACAACAGTTTCTTGATTATTTAAATAATTTGCCTAAAAATTTCAGGTAAACATTATAAAAGCCGTCTAAAAGACGGCTTTTTTTAGTTGTTTGAACGGCATTTACAGCGTGCGAAAAAGAATAAAAGGACGATTGCCAAAGCAACAGCTATTGCAAAAATTATTAAAGGAATTAAAGCTTCAACTATTGTTGCTGTTCTTGTGACGCCTAAAATTGCGCCAACGAGCAAGCCCAAAACAACTGCCAAAACAGCGAGTATTTTATTTACACAAGCCATATATTGACAGGTGCATTCGCAAGCTGTGGAGTTTGCACATCTGTTATCTAACATACTTCCACACCCTTTTCAATTTTGACCGAAGTCAATAATATTATATGTGAAAGTGGGACGAGTGTTAATTACTTCATAAATTCGTACATTGTGCGGTAGCACATATATACGTCAAGTTTTGCTGTGGTTTCAAAAGGAGCGTGCATTGAAAGGACGGGAACACCCAAATCAACAACATCAATACCGAGATTGGCAATATACATTGCAACTGTTCCGCCGCCGCCTGCATCAACCTTACCGAGCTCGCCTGTCTGCCAGATGATTTCTGCATCATCGAGCATATTGCGAACATATGCCATATATTCAGCCGAAGCGTCAGAGGTGCCCGATTTACCGCGTGCGCCTGTATATTTGGTAACAACAACTCCGTAGTTTAAAAGCGAAGCATTGCGCTTTTCCGAAACTTCTTGGAAAGTGGGATCAACGCCCGCGTTAACGTCTGCTGAAAGGCATTTGGAATTGCGAAGAGCAATTGTTGTATCGGCATCCTGCATTTTTGCAATATCGCCGATTACAAAACGTAAAAAGTCAGATTCAAGACCTGTGTTACCCATAGAGCCGATTTCTTCCTTGTCGGCAAGGATTGCAATGGCGGTCTTTTGGGGATTTTCAACCTCTAAAATTGCGGTTAAAGCGGGGTATGCACAAACACGGTCGTCCTGACCGTAAGCGCCGATGAGTGAACGGTCAAAGCCGATATCACAAGCCTTATAAGCGGGAACCATTTCAAGTTCTGCAGAGAGAAAATCTTCTTCGCATATACCGTATTTTTGGTTGAGAAGTTTTAAAATGTTAAGTTTTACAAGTTCGCTTCCCTCATCAGCTTTAAATGGGTGGCTTCCGACAAGAACGTTAAGTTCTTCGCCTTTTATACCCTCTGCTAAAGTTCGCTTGTTTTGTTCGGTGGCAAGATGGGGTAAAAGGTCATTTATAACAAACTTGGGTTCGTTATCATTCTCACCGATGCAAACTTCTTTAACACTTCCGTCTTTAAGAGCAAAAACGCCATGTAGAGAGAGCGGAGTAGCAGTCCATTGGTATTTACGTATACCCCCGTAATAGTGGGTTTTAAAAAGTGCCAAATCAATGTCTTCATATAAAGGGTTGGGTTTTAAATCAAGACGGGGAGAGTCGATATGTGCGGCAGTGATGTTGATACCGCTTTCTGCAGAGTCTTTACCGATAACCGCAAGAGCGATTGTCTTGCCGCGGTTGTTGAAATAAACCTTGTCACCTGTGTTATACTTTTTGCCATACTCAAAAGGCTTAAATCCTTTGTCTTCTGCCATTTTTACAGCAACATTTACGGCTTCGCGCTCAGTTTTAGCAAGGTCTAAAAACTTTTTATAACCTTCACAGTAATCATCGGCAGTTTTAAGTGTTTTTTCATCACTAATTTGTCTTCCGTTTTTGCGGGTGTAAAACAAATCACTTTTAAGCTTTTTAATATCACTCATAAATTTTCTCCTGACTTTAAGATTTTGCTTAAAATTTGTTCAAATTCGTTTAAAAAATCTTGTGGTGAATCGTTGTTATATATTATATAGTCTGCATTTTTTAAATAAAAATCATCGTTTTTTCCGGCAGACATTCTTAGTAACGCTTCTTCTTCGGTCAGATTGTCTCTTTCCATAATTCTTTCAAGACGGTTTTTTTTATTGCTTAAGACCGCTATTGTTTTGTGGCAGATATTATTTATACCGCTTTCAAAAAGGGTCGGCGCATCTAACAAAACTTTGCCTTCCATAGTTTCTTCAAAAACAAGTTGTCTTATAAACGGGAAGATGGTGTTGTTTAAGAGTTCGGTTTGTTGGCGAGAAGAAAATGCTTTTTTTGCAAGCGCTTTGCGGTTTAAGGAGCCGTCAGGGTTTAAGATTTCTTCACCAAAAGCGTTAACAACCGCGTTCAGTCCGTCGGTACCTTTTTCTACTGCTTGGCGTGCAATTTTGTCGCAATCGGCAAGTTTTAAGCCGAATTTTTTTGCCGTTTTACAGGCGCTGCTTTTGCCCGAACCTGTGGGGCCTGTAAGCCCTATTATTATACTCATAATTTTATCACCTTAAATGCCGCCGCACGAATTAAACGGTTATATACCGCAAGACCGATGCCGCTTTTTTCGGGGGCGTGGATAAATACTGCTTTTGCACCCATTTTATCAACTTTTCGCAAAACGGAAAAAATATTTTGCGCCAAAGTTTTGGGTGCGTTTTCTTCGCCATAGATTATTTTTGAAATTTTAATATTTTCACTTTCTTCTGAAAAGCATATTGCCACAGCGTCGGTTTTGCTGTTTACAAATTCGGCAAAGTTTTTTCCTTCAACCAAAAACGTTTCGGTTTTTGGGGCGTAGTGCTTGTATTTCATACCGGGACTTGCGGCTGTTTCGCCCTTTTGAAGTTCGGCTAAAACTGCAGGGTTTACGGTAATGTCGGGTAAAACTTCGCGCAACTGTTCAAGTGTTATTCCGCCAGGTCTTAAAAGAACGGGATGTTCACCCACAAGGGTTATAACGGTTGATTCAACCCCGACATTACAGTCTTCACCCACTAAAACCGCATCGATTTTGCCGTCCAAATCGTTTATAACATGTTTGGCGGTGGTGGGGCTTGGGCTTCCCGAAAGGTTTGCTGAAGGAGCCGCGAGCGGAAGACCGCTTTCGGATATGATTGCTCTTGCGATTTTGTCTGACGGCATTCTGACCGCTACGGTATTGAGCCCTGCTGAAACACAGGAAGGAATGGTATCGGTTTTCTTGAAAACCATTGTAAGTGGACCCGGCCAGAATTTTTCGGCGCAAAGAAGCGCATTTTCGGGAATATCTTCCGCGATTTCATAAAGAGTTTCAATGTTTGAAATGTGGACTATGAGCGGGTTATCCTGCGGTCTGCCCTTGGCTTTAAAAATTTTTAAAATAGCGTTTTCGTCATAAGCGTTTGCGGCAAGACCGTAAACTGTTTCGGTAGGGATACCTACAATGCCGCCGTTTTTAAGAATTTCACTTGCTTTGGCAATGCCGTCTTTATTTGGTGTCAGCCTTTGCGTTTTCATTTAAGCTTCTTCCTCGGCTTTTAATGCTTCGGTGCGGTAATGGGTAATAAGCGCGTCAACAACCTCGGCCATATCGCCGTTCAAAATCTGTTCTAATTTGTAAAGAGTAAGACCTATGCGGTGGTCGGTAACTCTGCCTTGCGGATAATTATAAGTGCGGATACGTTCACTGCGGTCGCCTGTACCAACCTGATTTTTACGGTCGGATGCAATAGCCTCGTCATGCTTTCTTTGTTCTTCATCTAAAAGTCTTGAACGCAAAATTTTAAGGGCTTTATCCTTGTTTTTAAATTGGCTACGCTCGTCCTGACATTCTACAACCGTACCTGTTGGGATGTGTGTTACGCGGATAGCAGACGAAGTTTTGTTAATGTGCTGACCGCCCGCACCTGAAGAACGGAAGGTGTCAATTTTAAGGTCAGCAGGGTTAATTTCAAGCTCAACCTCGTCCGCTTCGGGAAGCACGGCAACAGTTACGGTTGAGGTATGAATTCTACCTTGTGTTTCAGTATCAGGTACACGCTGAACACGGTGAACACCGCTTTCATACTTAAAACGTGAATATGCGCCCGCGCCCTCAATCATAAAGCTGATTTCCTTATAACCGCCAAGCTCG
>CAYQFW010000116.1:0-4512 GCA_964416955.1 uncultured Ruminococcus sp. | reverse complement strand
CAAAATCCACCTCCCTCGTCAGAGGGAGGCAAAGGCACGGGCCTGTAGCTTTTATCATTCACCGGTTAACCTTTTCTGAACCACGCGACTATAGCGTGTTTTTCGTTACACAAGAAAACCTTGCATTTAAAACTGCAAGGTTTTTTCCTTATTTGTAGGAATGTACTGCCTATATTTAACACCTGCTGTATCAAACATACGCTTTGCGGCTATTACCGAATCGGAATTAGCATATTTATCTTCCTTATACACAACTTCCTTTATTCCCGACTGGATAATCGCCTTGGCACATTCGTTACAGGGAAAAAGAGTCACATAACAAGTACAACCGCGAACATTACCGCGTTCACAGTTTAAAATTGCGTTAAATTCAGCGTGACAAACATAAAGGTATTTTGAATCGAGCGGGTCGCCCTCGCGTTCCCAAGGATATTCGTCGTCACTGCAACAGCGCGGCATACCGTTATATCCCATAGATAAAATGCGCTTATCGTCATTTACAATACAAGCGCCCACTTGGGTTGAAGGGTCTTTACTGCGGAGTGAAGACAGCATCGCAATACCCATAAAATATTCATCCCAGGTTAAATAATCGTCTCTTTTCATTTATGTCACCTCTCATATATATAATATACTCTATTTCACTATTTTGCAATCTTTATTTTTTAAAAGATAAAATCCGCACAACACAATTATCAGCGGAAATACCGATGCCGCGGCAAATCCCCAATTAAGACCGATTTCATCAGCAATAATACCCACTATCCACGGACCCAAACAACAACCCGTGTCACCGCACATTGCAAGCGCGCTGAACAATACTGCACCACCGTTTTTAAATGTTGCGGCACCCATAGAATAAATCCCCGGCCAAGAAATACTGACAGTAAAACCACATAACGCGCAAAATATAAGAGCAACTGCAGAGATATTGCAAACCGCAACCATCATATAACAAACAAAGCCGAAAACATTAAGCGCTATGAGTAAATTTTCAAACGAAATTTTGTTAGAATATTTCGCATAAAAAATTCTGCCAAGCCCCATAAACAACGAAAATGCACAAGGTCCTGCAATATCTCCCACAGCTTTAGAAACACCCAAAGCATTTTGTGCGAAAATCGAAGCCCATTCTGCCATCGCAATCTCACTTGCCCCGCCGCAGAACATCATAATCATAAAAACTACAAACTTTTTATCCTTTAAAAGTTCTTTAAATGCTGCGGCCTTTTGTTCAGGGTCGGGTTCAACAATCGGAACTTTCAAAAAACTCCACATATTTATAAACGGAATTACCGACCATATAAGCGGAATTATAAACCAATTACTGAATCCGAAAATATAAACCAGCGCGGTTGTCAATGCGACTGTGCACGCCTGTCCCCAACAGTAAAAGGAGTGAAGCACAGCCATATTTCCCGATTTATTTCTTGTTGGAAGCATTTCAATCAGCGGGCTTAAAATAACCTCTGTAAAACCGCTTCCGACAGCATAAATCGTGATACAGATAATCATTGCAAAATAGGGGTTTAAAACATTGGGCAACACACTTAAAAGCGCAAGGCCCAAAAATGCCATAAATTGTGAAAGAAAAGCGCCTTTTCTGTAACCTATTTTTTTAAGTATCAAGGGTGTGACAGCATCAATAAACATTTGCGCTAAGAAGTTGAAAAACATTAGTGTGCCTAATTGTTTATAATTAAGTTGGTACACATCTTGAAGCGCGATAAAAAGTATCGGCAAAAAACTGTTTACAACCGCCTGCACAAAAAAGCCGACGTACCCTGAAATTTTTGTTTTTATATAATTATTTTTCATTTTAAACCTGATACAAACGGTGCAATATCCTTTGGATTTTCAAGTAAATACTGCGCGCCGTTTTCTTCTAATTCTTCACGGGTTCTAAACCCCCAAAGCACACCAACCGCCACACAACCCGAATTCTTAGCAGTTTGCATATCCATTCCCGAATCACCCACGAACACACATTCTTCTGGAGTGACACCAAGTTTTTTTATAACGGCAAGCGTTGATAAAGGATTGGGTTTTAAAGGATACTCTTCCCTTTTCCCAAAAACAGCCCAAACCTTACCTGCAAAAAAACGTTGTGTTATCTTCTGCGCCATTTCGTCAATTTTGTTAGATACAACCGCAACTTTTACCCCCGCATTATTTAACTGTTCCATAGCCTCGGGTATAAACCTGTACGGAACCGTTTTATCAAGATAATGTTCACGGTAATGATTCATAAACTCGTTATAAACTTTTGTCTGTATTTCTTTGCTGAATTCTTCTTTCGGAACAGCTCGTTCTATAAGTTTAGGTATACCGTCACCCACAAAATAATTGAACTTTTCTCGGTTATGTTCGGGAAAGCCGAACTTTCTTAAAGCAAAGTTTGTGCTGTCGCACAAATCACCCAAAGAATTAACAAGCGTTCCGTCCAAATCAAAAATAACTGCCTTTATCATAAAAACTCCCATATACAAAAAACCCCTGAGTTTAACTCAGGGTTTGTTTGTAAGAAATATTACACGGCTCTGGTAACTTTTCCTGAACGTAAGCAACGGGTGCAAACATTGATACGACGGGGAGCGCCGTTAACGATTGCTTTTACCTTCTTAACGTTTGGCTTCCATGTTCTGTTAGAACGTCTGTGTGAGTGAGAAACCTTAATACCGAAAGCAATTTCTTTGCTGCAGATATCACATTTAGCCATGGTCTGCACCTCCTTCTTTTTTGTCAGCAACTTTTACTGACCGCATAGCAAGATATATAATATCACATATACTTGCAAAAATCAAGTATTTTTTTATATTTTTTTAATGTTCACTTCTTGTAGGCCTGTTCATAAGGTTTTTAACCGATTCGCTAACTTCTCTGCCTTCATACAAAACAGCATAACATTCACGGATAATCGGCAATTCAATATTATATTTTCGACTCAACTTGTAAGCTATTTCTGCAGCGTAATACCCTTCTACCGTGCCAACTTCTGCCAAAGCATCTTTGACAGATGCACCGCTACCGACTTTATAACCGAAACGATTATTACGGCTGTGACGCGAAGTGCAGGTTACAACCAAATCGCCAATACCTGTAAGTCCTGCAAAAGTGTATTCTTTGGCGCCCATACAAACACCAAGACGTGTCATTTCAGCAAGGCCGCGTGTTATAAGTGCCGCTTTGGTATTATCACCGAGACCTAAACCGTCACAAAAGCCTGCCGCAATAGCAATAACATTCTTCATCGCGCCTCCGAGTTCAACACCCGTAAGGTCGGTAGAAGTGTAAATTCGCAAGGTTTCACTTGACATAACATCTTGTACCACCTGCGAAGCCGCCAACGATTTTGAAGTAGCAACAATTGATGTGGGAATATTGCGCGCAACCTCTTCAGCGTGCGAAGGACCTGAAAGCGCAACCACCGTGGCATTTGGGATTTCATCGCTTATAACTTCTGATAAAAACTTAAACGTTTTATTTTCAAATCCCTTTGAAACATTCACAATTATACCGTCATTTTTATACTGTGCAAGACTATTGGCAACACTTCTCACAGCAGTTGACGGTGTTGCGATAATGGTAATATTATCATTTTTCACAACCGATAAATCGGTAGTTATATTTATGCCCGCAGGCAATACAACGCCACGAAGCAATTTTTCATTGGTACGCTTTTTGGTAAGCATATCCACTTCTTCTTCAAAAGGTGACCAAAGGGTAACATTATTGCGATTATTAAAAGCAGAAATAGCCAATGCCATTCCCCATCCGCCTGAACCTAAAACCGTTATTTTAGCCATTACTTTCCTCCAAATTTAATTTTGGATTCATTACCTGCTGTAAGGCGTTTAATGTTTTCTTTGTGCTTGCCGATAACAATTGCGCCCATAGCCAAAGCCAAAACAATCTGCGGCAGCAAAAGTGCTGTTTTATCGCAGAAAATAATCGAAAGCACCACTACTGTAATTGCAGCTAAAACGGAACTTAAAGAAACATATTTAGAAACAATTAAAACGATTGCAAAAACCGAAAGACCGATAATTATTGCCACAGGACAGCAAACCGCAAAAATACCAACACTTGTAGCAACACCCTTACCGCCTTTAAAATTAAAGAAAAGCGGGAATACATGACCTACCATACAAGCAAGTCCGCAAAGATATGCGCCAATAATACCGCGCAACAGTTCATCACCTGTTTGAGTATACATATAATCAAATATAACCCTACCCAAATAACAAGCCACAAAGCCTTTTAAAGCATCAAAAACAAAGGTTAAAATTCCAGGCAAAAGTCCTGCATTGCGCATAACATTTGTAGCGCCCGCATTACCACTGCCAAGTTCTCTTACATCTCTTTTCATAAAAGCCTTGGCAAAAATAACTGCAAAATTTATACTTCCTATTAAATAGGCGGCAATAACCGTTACGATAGCTGTCATAATCATTATTTATCTCCTCTTTCTCTTATAACAAATCTGACAGGTGTACCCTCAAGCCCAAATAT
>CAYQFW010000115.1:0-4533 GCA_964416955.1 uncultured Ruminococcus sp. | reverse complement strand
TTTTCCCTGCTGTATTGATACCGTGTCCTGCGTTAAGTGCTAATTTAAACATAATTTTCCTCCTAAATTTTAGTTTTTAAAACTTCAAGTGCCCTATTGCGCATCTGATTTACCGCTTGTCGCTTAATGTTAAGTCTTTTTGCTATTTCCCTGTCACTATAACCATATTTATATCTATAATCAAGTATTCTTTTTTGTTTTTCAGTTAAAAAAGAATATAACTGCTCAACAGCAATTTTTTCTTCATAAAGTTCACTATAGACAGCACAATTCTCATATAACGGACAATTCAGATTTGTTGTTTTTTGTTTTTTCTTTGAAAGCGCTATGTATTGATTTCTAATACAAACCGCAATATATTTTTTCACCCCAAAAGAGCAATCTTCTTTAAAACGTGATAAATCTACTGCATATAAAAGTTCAATTAAAAACAGCGTCAATTCCGATTTTGTATCCTCAATCCCAAGATGTGATGAATAAAAATTTATCAATTTTTCGAACTCACCATAAATAATGTTAAAAACCGACATATCCTGCTTTTTAAACTGTCTTATAAGCGGTAGTAATAACGTATTACACATTTGCCAACCATCCTTTCACAAATAGAAAGAAAACCGTTGGCAATTTGTAAACCTTGAATTTCAAAAATTTTCCAATTTTTCCTAAAAATACAACTTCCAACCATTTTCTGACATTTAGACCATTCTATTGATAATGTTTGGAAATTGTCGAAAAATAGAGTAAAATGCTACTTTATGAGAGCAAACTACTTTTTTTGTTATTTCAAGTAATTATTGACATTTTTTAGTAATTATTGTATAATAATAGCAAAAAATACAGGATTTTCAATCAAAAAAAGCCTGTCTATTAAGACAGACCTTAAAATTTTAACAAGTTTTGAAAAAAAGGAGTTTTTATATGCGAATAGCAATTTGTGATGCAAATAACCAAAATTCTTTAAAATTAAAGCATAAATTATATCTATATTCAAATGAGTTTAAACTTGATTTTGTGATAGATACTTTTTCAAAGGGTGAAGAACTTTTAAAATCGAATCGAAAATACGAAATAATTTTTATTGAATATTATCTTTCGGGAATAAACGGGCTTGAAACAGCAAAACTTTTACGCAAAAGCAATATACAATCAAAAATTATATTTATAAGCCAAAACACAAATTTTATACTCGAAACCTTTTGTGTTTCCCCTTTTCGTTTTTTAACAAAACCATTAAACGATAAAAAACTTTATCAAACCCTTGAAGATTATTTTACCGAAACGACCACCCACCGTACTTTGTGGATAAATAACGGAATCAACACCTTTTGCATTTATACAGACGAAATTTTCTATCTTGAAGCAGATAACAAATACTGTTACATTCATCTGAAAGATATAACCATACCCTGTAAAAAAACAATGGCACGGGTGTATGCAGCACTTCCAAAACTGCATTTTCAGAAAATCAACCGCGCATTTATCGTAAACCTTGACGTTATCAACAAATACAATTCTGAAAATGTAAGTCTTAAAAACGGTGAACAATTGCATATAACCCGTACCTACTTTAAAACTTTCAAACAAAATTATCTTGAATATTCTTTACCCGAAATTATTTGAACGCTACCCCCTGAGATAAAGCGTTCTTGAATTTCGGTGCATATAAACATTAAGTACCAGCCCAATGCCCAAATACAAACACAAAAGCGATGTTCCGCCTGCCGAGAAAAAGGGCAATGTAATACCGATAACAGGAGTAATAGATGTGCACATACCGATGTTAATTACAATCTGTGCCAAGAGCATTGAGAAAATGCCAATACAAATATACTTCCCCTCGTCTTTTGTGCAAATGCGAGCAGTTCTCAAACATCTTAAAACTATGGCAATCAACAAAATCAGAACTACAAGACACCCCAAAAAGCCCAACTCTTCGCCAATTGTAACAAAAATAAAATCATTATGCCCTTCGGGTACACCAGCCTTACCCATCTGAGTAAGTGTTCCGTTCATATATCCTTGCCCTGTAAAACCGCCATTCGCAAGCGCTAATCTTCCACGGTACTGCTGCCAACCAATGCCCTGAATATCCGCATCTATATCAAACATATTGACAATTCTTTTTCGGTGGTCGTCATTAAGTATAAAGAAATATGCAATCGGCGAAGCTACAAGCGCCGCCGAAAAAGCGGCAACAAAATACTTCCACGAAACACCTGCCGCCATGAGCATAAAAATAACCATAACAGCAAATACAAGCGCTGTTCCCGCGTCACCTTGAACGAAAATCAGTAAAACAGGAAGCGCGCCGTGAGCACATACAGGCAATAAATATTTCAGTTTATTTATATTTTTTTTAACTTTCGCCAAATGTGTGCTAAAAGTAACCACAAAACAAACTTTCATAAGTTCTGACGGTTGAAATGTTGTAAAACCAAGATTAAGCCACGCCTTGTCATCGGTGCCTTCAGGAGCGAAACCGATAAAAAATGTGAGAATTACAGGAATAAGCCCTACCGCTGCCGCTACATACCAATATTTTGAAAAATATTCCAAATCAATAGTAGATATAATGCAAGCCGCCGCGACACCAATGAACATACAAAGCATTTGAACAATTACAGGTCGATAACTTCCCATATAATTAGTGGCAGAAAAAACCGCCATACAGCCATAACTTGAAGCAAAAAAACAAAGTAAAAGCAATACTTTATCAGACTCGCGGACAAAGTCCGCTATTCTTGCCATTAAATTTCTCAAATTTTCGCCTCCTCGACATCAAGTGTCTATATTATACTTTATTTTATATAAATATTCAAGTAACTCTTTATAATTGTAAAAATTTGTGCTATAATGTTTTATAGTTAATATTACGAAAGGTTAGTATATGGAACATTATATCTCAAAAAGCCCCGAAGACACTGTTAGCATCGGCAAAACTTTGGGCGAAAAAATCAAAAACGGGGTTGTAATAGCTTTTAAAGGCGGTCTTGGAATGGGCAAAACCTGTTTTACCCGCGGTTTAGCGCTTGGACTTGGCTCTACCGATACTGTTACCTCCCCCACCTTTGCGCTTATAAATGAATATCTTTCAGGCAGGCTTCCGCTATACCATTTTGATATGTACCGCATTTCAGGATGGGAAGACCTTTATTCTACAGGTTTTTTCGATTATATAGCTGAAGGCGGTGTGCTTGCTTGCGAGTGGAGTGAAAACATTGAGAATGCACTTCCTGAAAACACAATCTTTGTTGAATTCACCCGCATAGACGATACCACACGCAAAATCACTATAAAACAATCAGGTGAATAATATGAAAATTTTAAGTATGGAATGTTCTGCAACACCTGCTTCGGTAGCAATTATCGAAGACGGTAACCTTTTGGCTTCGAGCTTTGTAAACGTGCGACTCACCCATTCTCAAACCTTAATGCCAATGGTTGAAAATATTCTTGCCGCATCAAAACTCACAATAAACGATATAGACGGTCTGTGCATCAGTAACGGTCCTGGTTCTTTCACAGGAGTTAGAATTGGTATCAGCGCAGTAAAAGGGCTTGCCGCTCCAAAAAACCTGCCCTGCGTCGCAGTTTCCACTTTACGCGCGATTGCTGAAAATTATTCTAATACCGATTGTATTGTGTGCGCCGTAATGGATGCGCGCTGCAATCAAGTTTATAATGCCCTTTTTGATATTACCAACGGCAAAATTTCACGCCTTTGTGAAGACCGCGCCCTTTTATGCGATGAATTGGCAGAAGAAATTAAAAAACTCTCGCAAAAAAGCAAAAAATGTGTTATCATAGTAGGCGACGGTACTGTTGTTTTCTCACCTTTCGTTAAGGAATGTGAAAATATTAAGATTTCAGCGCCTATAAGGCGTTTTCAGAACGCCGCAAGCGTGGGAGTCGTCGCCCAAGAATACTTCAACAAGGGCGAAACAATAAAAGCAGAAGAACTGCTTCCCTTTTATTTAAGATTACCACAAGCAGAAAGAGAATTAAAAGCAAAGGAAGAGAAAAAATGAAAATTGCATTAGGTTGTGACCACGGCGGTCTTGAACACAAAAACGCTATCGGTGAGTATTTAAAAGAAAACGGTTTTGAAGTAGTGGACTTTGGTATCTACGAACAGGTGTCGGTTGACTACCCCGACATCGCCAAAAAAGTTTGTGAAAGTATTTTGGCAGGTGAAACCGTACGCGGAATTTTAGTTTGCGGCACAGGTATCGGTATGTCAATTGCGGCTAATAAATACAACGGCATTCGCGCTGCCGCTTGCAGTGAACATTTCTCTGCGAAATACACCCGACTTCATAACAATTCAAATGTATTGTGCTTGGGCGGACGCGTTATCGGCGTAGGCACCGCAATAGAGCTTGCCGACATTTTTGTTAATACCGAATTTGAAGGCGGCAGACACCAAAAACGCGTTAACAAAATAACCGCTATTGAAAATGAACAGTAAATTTGAAGTAAACCCCAAAGTTTAGACAAAATTAAATATTAAATTGCTTGTGAATGAGTTCGGTA
>CAYQFW010000114.1:0-4569 GCA_964416955.1 uncultured Ruminococcus sp. | reverse complement strand
ATGGTTCTAAAGCTGATCAATCAGAAATAGCGGCATTGGTGCGACAGGTGGTTACTGAAAGTAACAAGGGCAAAAAGACGGTTGATTTTAATGCTGAAGGCGAAGTTGGATATACGGCTACACATACACGCCTTATAAATGAACTTTCTCGAAAAATAGCAGACGGTATAAAACCGCCTGTGTCAGATTATGCACAGGATGTGATTGATGAGATACGCGACGGAGCAGTTAGTATTGACGACAGGCAAAAAGCCGAAATTGAATATGAGTTTGGTTCGCTAAAAGAATTTAAACGTCAGACGGGTGTTAAAATAAGTGAAGAGGGTTTACCGCTTGATATTAAGTGGCAGCAGTGGGCCGACCAAATGCCAAATGTCTTTGAGGCGGAAACAACGAGTCCGGATATGCCATCACGTCTTGCAGATATTGTTGAAAAAATGAAAAGCAGTACTGATGAAGTGGATGTTCCTGCAATATCACAACAAATTGCCAATGAAATTCAGCACACACTGGATAACACCGGCAGTAAGGCCACCAATCGACGAATTGCTGAAGCACGAAAAGAAGGTGTTGCACAGGGTAAGGAGATTGAGCGAAAGCGCAGTGATAAGATTATTACTAATCAGCAAACAATTATTAAAAAATATCGTGCCGAACTTAAAACCATAGAAAAGGAAACGCTTGACAAGGAACGTGAAGTGGCATCATCAAAAGGTTGGAGCACAGTAAACAATAGTGATCTTATTAATAAGCATCAACTTTGGGCGGAGTACGCTAAAGAAAATCCAGTAACCGCAGATTTGGCTTCGGTTGGGCTTAATTTGGGTTCCGGTATTGAATGGGGATATAATACACTTTCCGGAAATATTGGGGCAGAGAGTAAATTTGCCACTGCAGCCACGACAATAAGACAGACACGCACAAACCAAATGGATTGGGAAATTGGTAATTGGGATGCTTTTGATTTTTTGTATAATACAGGAATGTCAATGGTGGATTCCGTTGCAGCAACGACTTTATTAGGAAATGTAGGTGGTGTGGCATTAGGACTTTCAGCCGCTGCACAAGGAACTAATGATGCACTGAATCGAGGCATGAGTAATGAACAGGCTTTTTTGAACGGCTTGGCATCAGGTGTATTTGAAGGTGTTTTTGAATCATTGTCTTTTGGTGGTTTTAAAGATTTGACATCTAATTTGAAAATTACAGATGTAATAGACATTACAAAATATATTGGTAAAAATATGTGGAATAATGCAAAAGAAGAAATGTTTACAGAAATAGCTAATATACTTTATGATACATTGATAAATGGCGGATATTCAAACTACAGAAGATCGTTTGAAAGTTATATAAAAAGTGGTATGAATGAGAAGGAAGCAAAATTCAAAGCAATAAGAGAACTTGCTTTGCAGGTTGTAGAAGCAGCGTCAAGCGGTGCTTTAATGGGATTTGGTTTCGGCAGTGTTTCGGGCGTTGTTAATTATTTTAACGGTAACGGTTCAACGGAAAATTTGAAGCCTGATATAAAAGTTAAGTATGATGGTGCAGCCAATTCAAAAATTCTAAATTTGATTCAAAAGGTAAAAAACGGTGCTTATAAAGCAAACGATAAAGAGTTTTTACACAATCCGACTAATCAAGTTGTAAAAAAAATAACTGAAATTACAGGAATAGATGTAAAAAATTTTAAAGTAGCAATAGAAGCGAGACAGGTAGCGCATATTATTAAAGACCATGGCGAAAACGGTGCTACAGACCACTCAATGTCTAATGATTTTGATATTGCAAAAATGGAATATGCGCTTGATCGTCCTGATAGTATAGTTCCTGCTGGTATCACGAAAGCATATGTGACATTAGTAAACGGAAAAAATAAACCAGCCAAAACCGTATTATATGAAAAGTCTTTAGGAAATGATTCATATTATGTGGTTCAAGCTGTTCCAGATACAAAAGCAAAAACACTTTATATAGTTTCTGCATTTATTGGAAAGAAAGGATACAAAAAAGAGACCTTGCAAACCACTGATGCAAATAGCCCCAGTGCAACGCCTAACAGCGAAAATGCAAGTGTCTCTTTAAATAATAGGATATCACAAAGTAGAAAAACTGTCAATGACAATTATTGGGAACAAAAGTCGAATTTTGACGTAGATAATATGCAGGCGATAATTGAGGCTGTGTATGGGGATAAAATTCATAATTTGCAATTGCAGAACAATGAAAATGTTGATATAATAAAAAACAAGGAGAAAAAACTTTCTAAGGAATATCAAGTGGCTATATTACGATATAAGAGCGGAGAAGCGTATAAAATAAATGCTAAATTGCGAGAAAATGAAACACTTGATGAATTGGAACAAGATTTTGTGGACACACTTGATGAAGCATTGCAACGGTTACCTACATATGAGGGAACGATATACCGAAATATTGTGTTTGATGATTTTGGCGGTGAAGAGGCGTATAATGAATTTTTAGAGCAATACATTCCAAATAAATTTGTTATTTATCATCAATTTATATCATGTAGTACTATAGAAAACGGATATCCTGTTGATGGCAAATTTCAGGTGCATTTTGTTATTGAGAGTAAAAATGCACGTAATGTTAACGGATATGGCAATAATATGGAGAGTGAGGTTATTTATCCATTAAATAGCATATTAATTGTTGACAAAATAGATTTAAGTAATGAATATCCAACAATATATTTACAGGAGGCAATAGTAAATGATGGATACCAGTCCAATAAAGAACGCGGCGATGCAGTGCGTGACCTGCAAGAACTACATATTGAGAACAGTAACTTGCAAAGCTTTTCCTCAGGGAATACCTCTGGAAATACTTTTAGGGAAATTCGATCACAGTCTGCCACACCCGAGCGACAACGGGATACGGTACGAGGTGGAGGAAGGCAGGATGCCGTATTACCCACCGCACGCGAAGAACAACAATTAATCATAAGACAGAATCAAAAAGAAGCAACCTCAAACGATGGGGTTGCTTCATTTGTTGTTAAAAGAAAACCACACTTTGACAATGGTAGTGGAGATGAGTATTTCGGGGATATTGCACGTGTTGACGCCGCACATGGCGGCGATACCTCGCTTCAGAAAGGTGCTGCGGCTGTAAATATAGCATCTGACAGTGTGAATTCGAAACTTACATACGGTCAATCGCAAGAAAGTATGTATGCGCTGGTGGAGAACGGTTTGGCGATGCCTGAGGGTAGTGCGGCGTATAGTCAGGCGGTTAATGCGGATGCGAAACTTAAGAGCGGTAAAAGTTTGTCGGGTACGGCGCTTTATAATCTTGCTACGGCGATTGAGAGTGAGATTGAAACCAAGAGTGAGACTCGTTTTAGTGAACTGGGTGTGGATAAAAAGACAGCTAAAGAATTGTCACCTGTGGTGGCGAAAGCGGTATTTGGTGAAAGTCTTAGTGTGCCAGAACGCTTAGCGCTTAATAACAGTGAGATAGCGGCACAGGTTGTAAAAGAACTATCGACCGATAGAGCTAATACCATCTGGAAAGATGCAATAAAAAGCAGCCGTATCAATGATGCGACTGATAATGTCAATTTGAAAGGAAAAGCAATAGTTGGAGAAAGGGCAAAGTATAGTATTTCAAAAACTAAAAACATGGATTGGGATACTCAAATTAGTGATTTGCTTTACAATAAAGGAGCAATAAAAAGAAGTGATACTTTGGTTTTGGATATTCAAACGCCTTTATTTTTATGTTCTGACACAACCGAAAATTTACCTTTGGCTATTCCTTTGAGCGTTATTACAAAGGCGATAAATGGAAAAGATATATCACATTCCATAAAAAAAGAGAATATTGAAGATTTGCAAAAAGGAATAAAAAATGCCAATATAATTATAAAAAATCCTAGCCGTAATTCGATAGTGTTTATTACAAACATAGAACAAAATGGTTTTCCTGTTTTAATATCGTTTTTACAAAACACTGATTTTGATGGAGACAGAGTACACAAAGCGACGAGTATACACTTACAAATTGATGTTATGTCAATGCTTTTGGCATTGCCGAAAGAGTCAACTATTTACTTTAAAAACAAAAATGAATTCAATAATGCAGTAGGTGTGACGAATAACCTTCGTAGCCTTGTTGCAAATATCGAATTCATTGATGAGATTTTAACACAAAATAACGGAAAAGTCAATATTGAAGAAAATGCAAGTTCATTTGATTTAGCAGAACCTACGCAGAAGGATATTGCACGTGCGCCTACGGCGCAAGAAGCGATTGAGGAAGCGATAACCGGCAAGCAAAAAACAAATATACAGCGGCACATATCAGACATTTGTAAAAAGTTAGATTCTAACGTTACGGTTGAGTTTGTAGATAAGCTTGAAGGTAATGGTAAATTTATACGAAGTCAGAATAAGATACTTATTCGTTCAGACCTAAGTGCAGTGCAGATGTATGTGGAAGTGTTTAAGCACGAATTTATGCACAGGCTTGAAACAAAGCAACTGTACAGCAAGTTCTTTAATTTCTGCTTTAAGAAAAGTAAAGCGTTTGAACAGTATGTAA
>CAYQFW010000113.1:0-4589 GCA_964416955.1 uncultured Ruminococcus sp. | reverse complement strand
CATTGATTGTTCCTTGCAGGCTTTTGCTTAGCATTGTATAAGTAACAGCCCCGTCCAAATTAATTTGGTCGGCAGAAAGGATGATATTGGAAGTCACCGCGCCAGTGACAGGGTTGAACGATACTTTGGTAGCAAGTTCCGCTGTTACTCCTTCCCGGGTGGCATATATCCCAGCCATTTCCGTAGTAATCACGGCGCCTGCTGCGGATGTAAGCACGTAATTGCCTTCGTCATCCTTCTGGAAAGCAGCGACGACGGCGGATATATCGCTCTGGGTCTGTTGGATTAATGCAGAATTGGCATCGGCGGTGTTCTGTGCGGTCGCCGCATTTTCTAAGGCTTTATCGGCCAGTCCCTGGGCGGCTTCCGCTGCTTTCCGTGCATCGTCGGCAGAACCTTGTGCGGAGGTCACGCCTAAACTGATTTTTCCCACTTCAAGATTCAGTTCACTGACGGTATCGCTTACCCCTTTAACTTCACTATCCACATAAAGCCTGATTGTCTCCTTTTCTGTCTCCAGTTCGATTCCCAAAGCTGTTACCGAGCCTTCCACTCCATTGACTTTCTTGCCCAGCAAGGCTATGCGTTGGGCATCCTGCTCGATGGAGGTTGATGTTTCAATCATGAAGTTTTCCAGAGGACGGTCCGTCAGCGAAAGCAAGTCTATATAAACGTCGCCCGAAGACTTGATACAGAAGTCGCCCTGACTGTCCCACACTCCAGAGACTTTGATGGTATAAGCATCTCTTTGTGCGGAAAGCTCGCGCTCGACATGGAATGTATTGTCGAAAAATTCTCCGTTACCATTTACGAAGCCCAGTTCTACCGTACCCGTCTTTACACAGTAAATACGGATAGAAAGATACAGCGTGTCTATAACCTCTTCGTAAACCTTGGTATAGGTTCCGTCCTCGTTTTCCGTCGTACCTGTATGCACTTTGTGCGTACCCGGCTTGTCTATCAAGTCATTGGTCTGCAACACGGTGTTGGCGGATATGCGCAGCATGTCACGACCCTCGTACTCTGCTATTCCGGCAAAGCTATCCTCGCTGCCATACAATTCGTAATTGAAGAACTGCGGGAGGTCGTCCACCAGGAAGTAAGATGTCGTCTCTTCGCCCATTGTCCACCCCTCGGCATCGTTTATCATAGCCGCATTCGTGAAGAAGTTGTCTTCCTCCGTCATGTCGTAGGTAGTTTGCCGATAGTTGGTGCGGAATGTTCCCTTGGCAATCTCGATGGCATCGGCCACATCCTCTCCGGTGTGTGCTATGCGGAACTCACCTACGGCATACAAGTTGGTGAGGTATGCCCCGAACTCCTTGAGCCACCCGAACAGAGGATTATAAATGCCCCCGATATTGCCGAACCTGCCTTTCAGCGCATTGTCCGGGTCGGTCTTGGCTCCGTACACGAAATCCATGTAAGGTGTGTCTTCGCCTACGGACATCATCTGTATGACACCCTTTCTACGGGCATCGGTAAGGTTGTCGATACGCACCAATGTGTCGCGTTCGGTGATGAGCGACTCGTCACCTCCTTCCATTGTGGTGGTGAAGTTGCGGAAGGTGAGCCAGTCCAAACGGTCTTCTCCGTCCTCGGTATTTCCTATGCCGACACCCGTGACGACAAACTCATATTGCTTGGTAACGTAATAGCCGTTTTCTTCGGTGGGCATACCGCCGTATTGCTGTACGATAATGATGTCGTCTATCCGGAAAGGGTTGTACAGCTTGCCGTTGTCGGTCTTGAGGTACACCTTTCCGTCGGAAGCGTCGTAGTGGTCCACTTCCATCATTCCGGTAAAGATGCGGTTGTCATTTTCGCCGAGCATCTGACTGACGATAAACTCGTACACCCGCATGGAACCACGCACAATGAGGTCGTCGAACTCGGCTACAGACTTCTTTTCTGCCACGCCAGCGGAATTGAGATATTCCTTCATGCGGATGGCCCAACCTTTTCCTGTCAGGAACCCGGACACAAATTCTTCGGAAGTAAGGTCTCCGAGGAAGGTTGCATGATTTTCGACCAGCAGGTCATACACCCTCCCCAAGATTCGGGCAACTATCGAGTCGGCTTCCATGTACCAGTTCTTTTCCTCGTCTTGCTTGACGCCCCATCCGGCTTGCAAGGTATCCTTTGCATAGTCCGTGGATGTAACCTCCGTGGTGGTAAGACCACCTTTCAAACCGATGTGATAGGGTGTTTCGTCGGGCATTATTTTTGAAAGATAGCGGTCGTCGTTCATCGTCTGCACGTACTTGGTAGTCGGTACGGTGTCATCGCTGATGGGTACGTAGGTTTCGTCCTTGATAGGATTACCGTTCGCATCCGTAATCAGAGACCCGTCTTCGTTCCGCAGGTATTCGGAATCCCCGTCTGTGCTGCGCTTGATGTCAACCACCGGTTTCTCCTCTCCCTTTGAGTTGCGGAAAATCAGTCCGCCAACAAGGGTTATGAACCCTTTGACCGTGAACGAAGACAGCCACTGTTTGGCACGGATGAGCCACGGAGTACTGTATTTGTCCAGTTCCCACATTTCGTTCAGTCCCGGTTCTTCGTCCTTCACCTGGTCAGACTCCAAGCGTCCCGTATCGTAGGCTATTTCGCGGATGCTCGTGCCGTCGGTAGCGGACACTTCCCCTATCCTTATATAATAATAGGTGTCGTCAGAAATTTCATACGTCGTCTTGGAATAGATCACCAAGGCAGAAGTTCCGTCTTTCTCCAACCGCACATAGATATAGAATGCATCGTTGTCGGGGAACTTGTTGTTGTAGGCAGTCACCTTCCAACGGCGGTAGTTGCCGTCGGCATCATAATCTATCGCACCACGGATGAACACACGGATGTAGCACGACGACGAAGCGGACACCTGGATAAGGTTCGCTCCATATCCCGAGTCCTCCACAAACGTGAGGTATGCGGGATTGATATAGTAAGAGGTATTGTTGTTGGTGTGTACAGCCATAGTCCAATTTCTGTTTTCGTAATCCAAAGTTACACAAGCCGCGCGGCTTAATGAAGGACAAAAAATGGGGCGGTTTTTTGTCCTTCATATCCTCCCCGTGATGACGTAACTTTACACTAACAAAACGAAACTTGACCCTTAACTAAAACGAAAAAATGAATGAGAAAAGTCTGGTAAGCCAAGGGATACAGGGAAGCTTTGCGGGAATTGCTTCGGCGTTCATCACGCAAACCCTGGAACACATGATTCCCTGGCTCATGGTATCGGCCGCCGTCATCCTGTGCGACTTGGCCTTTGGAGTGAGGAAGTCTCTCCTGATGGGAGAGGAAGTGAGATTCAGCCGCGCGGTGCGCAACACGATGGGAAAGATGGTGACGTACTTCGCCTTCGTGTGCATGGTGTGCATGATATGCGTGGCGAGCGGCGAGCAGTACAAGATTGACATCTGGGCGTGTCTGCTGGTGTGCTTCATCGAGGGGTGTTCGATTATCGGGAATATCCTGAAGCCGAAGGGGATTGACTTCAATCTGATTGGGGCGTTCGGCGCGATGTTCAAGAAGGTGGGACTGGATAAGGAAGATGCCAAGGACGTGTTCAAGGAAGTGAGCGAGGAAGAGCAGGAGAAGCGTCGCCGAAAGAACGAACGCCGACGGGAACTCTACCGACGGAAGAAAGAGGAGAAGAAGAAGGATAGCAAGTAATATACCTATAATATATAACGCAACATGAAACTGAGACTGGAAAGAAGATGGCCGAAGGCTTCCTACACGGTGGGAAAGCTTTTCATCGGCGACGAATGGTTCTGCGACACCTTGGAGGACAAGGTGGCGGATACCAACAAGAACGGGAAGTTTGACGGTACGGAACGAAAGGTGCCCGGCGAGACTGCCATTCCCTACGGTACATACAAGGTGCATTACGGGTGGAGCCCGAAGTTCGGACGCAACCTGCCACGGCTGCTGAACGTGACGGCCTTCGACGGCATTCTGATTCACCCCGGTAATACTGCCAAGGATTCATCGGGCTGCATTCTTGTGGGACTGAACAAGGAGGTGGGTAAAGTGGTCCAGAGCCGACACTGCTCGGACGAACTGAACAAGCTCATCGACGCGGCACAGCGACGGGGAGAACCCATTACCATCGAGATTGTGTAACCACTAAACGAAATGCCATGACTGAGAAAACTATTCACGACCCCTACGTGCGTATCTGGAACCGCCTTGCCGACCACGGCGAAATCTGCTCCGGAGGCTTCGACCCGAAGAACAACCCGGACGACCGGGAGAAGCTTCTGCTTGGTGTCGTCATCGGGATTGTCCTGCTTGTCTTTATCGCGATGTTCAGCGGCTGTACACGGAGGGTGTATGTGCCGGTGGAACACACCACCACGGTAACGGAGCTGCTGGTCGATACGCTCGTTGAGGTCTCGTTGAAGGAGGTTCACGACACGGTGACCATCCATACCAGTGGGTGCGATACGCTCTCCTACCTCTCCAACGACTACGCTTACACGTTTGCCTCCTTGACCGACGGCAAGCTGGGACACTCGCTCGGTGTGTTCCCCAACGCCAAGGCGAGGGACCGCATCAAGGTCAAGCACATCATCATCCGCAAC
>CAYQFW010000112.1:0-4688 GCA_964416955.1 uncultured Ruminococcus sp. | reverse complement strand
GAAGTTTCTTTTGCGGAGTTGAAGCTTGATAAAAAAATTAACAAAATGCCTGCAATTCCGATTATGATTAAAACTTTAGGATTCTTTAATTTCTCGGTATATTTTGAAAGTATGTTATTCATTTATAATTTCTACCTCTCGGTTTTCTGACAACCCTTTGAGTGCCTGCAAGATTTTATCTTTGGACTCATTCGAAACAATAACCACTTTAGTAATTACTATGCTGTCATTATCGTTTTTATCCGTGTAAATTGAAATTTCGCTAAAATTTATATCACAAGCCGTAAGGGCTTCGGAAAAGATATATTTTGCGGCGGAAATTTGCATTTCTTCGTAATTTTCACTCTCGGTGACAGCAGAAGTTTGGAAAGTGAAATCAATATTTTTAAGCGGTATATTTGCGGCAGATATGATAATTATTAAAAACAGCAGGCTAAAAATGTGCTTTATAGGTTTTGAAATATTACCCTCGGGGCAGAGAATATACAGAGCACCGATTAAAATACAGCCCGTGCAGAAAGAAATGAAAAATTGTGTCATACATTACCGCTTCCAATCACTACCGAAAGAGAGATTATAAACATTGCTGCGGTCAGCATTATAACACCTATAAGCACCGAAAGTACGGTGTCTATTGACTGTAGCAATGATGAGATTTTTGCAAGAGAAAAACTGAGCGAAACAAAATCTGCAATCCATAGTGCAAACCGCCAGAGTAAAAGTTCAATTATTATCGGTAAAAATAACAGACAGCAAATAACTACACCGTAAATACCAACAGAAGATTTTAAAAGTGATACCGACGCGGTCAGTGTGCCTAACGCTTCTGAAAGAACTCCGCCTGCTACGGGTACAGCAGAGCCGATTATAAATTTTGCGGTTCGCATTGAAAGATTGTCTGCGTGGGCGTTAACCACTGTTTGAATACTTAAAACCCCTAAAAACACGGTAGAAATCAAGGACATTACCCATAATGAAAGTTTTTTGATTGCTTGGGAAATTCCGTTGTTATTTATAAGCGGTGAAACACTTGTGGCAAGACTCAAACTCATATAACCACCGATAAGCGGAACAACTGCAAAGTTAGAAAGCAACGATACGCCGTTTGCCGCCCCTAAAAGCAGGGCGCTCATGGAAGCGCTTGTTGCGGTTTTACCCGATATAGCAGTTATTGCTGCAAAGACGGGGATAAACGCGGTCATAAATGTTGCGCAGGCTTTCATAGCGGATACGGCTGTGTTAATGGCTGAAAAAATCGGCGCAATTATTATTCCTGCTACCGAAAGGGTTTCGGCAAAGACAACAACTGTACTCACAGAATAGTTTTGGGAATCAAAAAGCACAGCAGTTATTATAATAATTGAAAGTATACACCCAAGTGATATGAGAGGCTGTTTGAGACCGCTTTTGAGAAAATTCCATATATGAGAAAAAACATTCTCGGTTTTCAGATTATTAACCCAGTTGTAATCGGTGATATCTATTCCGTTTTCTTTCAAGTAATCGTTCACGCTTTCGGGGATTTCGTCTTCAATTTCTAAAATGCCGCTTTTTTCTAACTGGTCATTATAAATGTCGGTTTCTTGAGCAGATACACCCAGCGTAAATATGAAAATCACAAAAATAAGCGAGATAATTTTTTTAATCATTTTGCAAATCCTAACGCAGTCTCCAAAATACTGAATACCAAAGGCACCGACAGGATAAAAATGGCGCATTTTCCTGCAAGCTCGGCTTTTAAGGCTAATGCTGACTGCCCTGCATCACGGCAAGAGTCGGCAACAAAGGAGGTTATATAACCGATTCCCAATGCTTTTAATGCCACCTTGAAATAACTGTTATCAATACCGCTTTGCTCGATTTTTTCTTCAATGAGTGTTATTGGAGTTAATATTTCTTTTATTAACAATGTCAACACAGTTACACAACATACAATGGCTATTACGAGTGAATATTCGGGCTTGTACTGTTTTAATATTACACATATAATTGCACAAATAAAGATTAAGCCTAAAATTTTAAAAATTTCCATATCATAAACCAAACAGATCTTTAACAGTTTCGAAAAGTTCGGCAACGGAGTTTACCACCATTAACAGTACTACCACAAGTCCCGCAAGGGTTGTAAGCATTGCCTGTTCTTCTCTGCCTGAACGTATCAACACCAGATTTAAAACTGTTACGATTATTCCTATTGCGGCAATTTTGAAAATAAAATCAACATCCATTTTTTAACCTCACAACAAGAAAATGCAAATGAAAATTCCGCTCAAAAAACCGATGTTTCTGTAAAGTCTGCCTGTTTCACGGTAATTTTTGTTTGCTTCTTCGCTTTTACTCTTTAATAAATTTATATAAAGTTCACAACGTTCATATTCGGCTTTTGTGTCCGACATACCCGCAGTTTTAAAAAACTCTTCCAAAATCTCAATGTCGCCTTTTTCGAGGTGGGTGTAGTTTATGGGGTATTCGGTGAAGCTTAGCCTTAAAAGTCTTTCAATCTCTCCGCCGCCCATACGGATGCGCTCTTTAAGGGTACAAATACCTTTTTGTATATCCTGTAGTTTTTTAAAGCGCAAATTCAGTTGGTTCGATTTTAAAAAACCGAGAGCGGAAGTGGTGAAGATTATAAGAAAAAACCCAAAAATTTTAAACAACAGCGTCACAAAATAGCTCCTTAATATCAAAAATCCGCAGTTTCCCGCCATGAATCTGGGGCAGGAGAGCAATTTGGTTTATAACACCGCTTTGCAGCAAAAGATTAGTAACATTCCGCTTTTTTAGTTCGCCTATATTTCCTATATGCGCGGTGGTGATAATGCTGACGCCTGCGCAAAAACTGTCGCTAACACTTTTAAGCTCGGCGGTCGTGCCTATTTCGTCAAAAGCGATAATATCGGGAAACATTGTTCTAAGGGCAATTTCGATTCCTGTCGCTTTATCTTCGGTTATTAAAACATCAGTATTACTGCCTAAATCATTTGCGGTTTGTCCTAAGTGTGTGCCTGAAATTTCATTTCGGCTGTCTATTACCGTAACGCGACGAAGCCTTCCTGTATTTCCGTTTGAAAGTTGGCGCACAAGGTCGCGAAGAATTGTAGTTTTGCCACTACCTGGTGGACCTGCTATTAAAAGACCGCCGTTTTGATACCTACGTATAATTTCGTTGGCGCTGCCCAAAACTTCTCGCGCAATGCGAATATTTATAGAAGAAATATCTTTCATAGAGCCGCTTTCAGAGATACTGCCGCAAACACCCGCACGGCTACCGTTTTTCATTATTATAAAGCCGTTTTTCAGCTCGCTTTCATGGGCGAAAACCGAGTTGTTGCAAAGCCTTTTGAAGCTTTCTTCCAAATCGGTTTCACCTATTTTAAAAAGGTCGGCAGAGAGAAAAAATTGGGTTTGTCCGCTATCGCGAACAAAAACGGTCTCACTTCCGACTGTAAGTGCCAGGGGAAGACCTACTCTCATTCTTATTTCGCAGGTGTTGGCTTTAACTGTTGAGGAAAGTTTTTGAAGTGCCTCCCTTGTCCTATCCGACACCGCGTATAGTACGCTTTCAAATCTTTTGTCTTCTGTCATTTTGTTCACCTCGGTATATCTTATGAGCGACTTGTCCTAAGTAGAACTATTTTTTAATGCGTAATTCGTAATGCGTAATTCGGAATTAAACAAAAAGCAGATATAGTGAAATCTATCTGCTTTTTGTTGTTTGGCAACAATCGGAGTTATATGTTATATATGAATTATAATATATGAAAAAATAAAAGTTAAAATTTACTCAAAGACTGAGTGAAAAAAGTTTACGAAGATTATTTAATAGGTTTGACGGACCATATAAAACCTTTAAAGAAGTGAAATGGGCAGTCGAGGATGCCTGTTCCTACGATATACAATGTAAATTGATAAAACCAGTCATTGCGAGCGTAAGCGTGGCAATCTTGTTGTAAAATTTGTTGATGGCTATATAAAAAAACACCCCGTGGAAAATTTTCCACGGGGTGTAATTACGCATTACGCATTCCTAATTCCGAATTAGTAAGCAACGCCTTGTGCGAGCATAGCTTCAGCAACCTTTTCAAAGCCTGCGATATTAGCGCCTGCTACGAGGTCACCCTTCATACCATATTTTTCAGCAGCTTTGAGAGATGCTTCGAAGATGTTTTTCATAATTTGCTTGAGTTTTGCATCAACTTCTTCAGCAGTCCAGCTGTAACGCATTGAGTTCTGGCTCATTTCAAGACCTGAAACTGCAACACCACCTGCGTTTACTGCTTTTGAAGGAGCAACGATAACGCCGTTCTTCTTAAGAAGAGCTACTGCTTCGTTGGTTGTAGGCATATTTGAAACTTCTACATAGTATTTAACGCCGTTAGCGATAATCTGTTCTGCTTCTTTAACGTCAACTTCGTTCTGAGTAGCGCAAGGCATAATAATGTCAACCTTTGTGCCCCAAGGCTTTTGACCTTCGAAGTAGGGAACACCGAACTTGTCAGCATAATCCTTAACCTTGTCGTGACCTGAAGAACGCATTGAAAGCATAAACTCAATCTTTTCATCGGTGTTTATACCGTCTTCGTCATATATGTAACCGTCAGGACCTGAGATTGTAACAACCTTACCGCCGAGTTCGGTAATCTTCTTAACAGTACCCCAAGCAACGTTACCAAAGCCTGATACAGCAA
>CAYQFW010000111.1:0-4739 GCA_964416955.1 uncultured Ruminococcus sp. | reverse complement strand
GGACGCCTGCCCCTACGATATATAATTTACATTGATATAGTCATTGCGAGCGTTAGCGCGGCAATCTTGTTGCAAAATTCATGAGATTGCTTCGCATAGGCTCGCAATGACATTATTATTTCACATTGATAATTTGTAGGGATAGGGTAACATATTATTTAAATATTATATTTACTTTTTCGTTAAATATTGTTATAATATTTATGTATATACTTTTGTTTAAGAGGTGAAGTATGGAATATAATATAAATCCCGCAGTTTTTACGAATGTATTTGTTTTTCCCGTTTCAATTGCGGATAAGTATTTAAAACTTTGCAAAGGCGAGCACCTGAAGGTACTTGTATACATAATGCGTTCGAGCACGGATAAGCCCACGGTCGAAGAAATTTCTTCTGCACTTGATTTATCGGAATATGATGTAAAAGAAGCGATACTGTTTTGGGCGGATGCAGGCATACTTTTAACCGAAAACTGTATTACTTCCGTTGAAAAGACAAAAACTGTTAAAAAAGTGCTAAAACCCTCTCGGGATGATATTGCTAAAAGGGGACTTGAAGACCCAAAAATCAAATATCTTCTTGCTGAAACCCAACTTAAATTCGGCAGGGGTTTAAAAAATAACGAAACCCAAACTCTTGTTTGGCTATACGACGATTTAGGGCTTGATGTTTCGTTGGTGCTGTTGATTGTTGAGCATGCTGTTAAGTGCGAAAAGATAAACATCAGATTTATTGAGTCGATAGCGGCTGATTGGGCTGATAAAGGTATTGAAACTATTGAACAGGCTGAAGAAGAATTAAGGCGTATGGCTCTTTCTGACAAAACGTGGAGTGTGGTGTGTAAGGCTTTTGGTATTGAGCGCCGAAAACCAAGCAAAAAAGAAGAAACACTTTCACTTTTGTGGATAAATGATTGGAAAATCTCACCCGAAATGCTCAAAGAGGCTTATGATACTTGCGTTGATGCAAAATCTAAATATTCTTTTCCTTATATCGCGAAAATTATTGAAAATTGGCATCAGAACGGATACAAAAAGCCCGAAGATATAAGATCAAAAGAAAAAGTTGCGGGCAGTAAAACGGTTACTTTCGATGTGGAATTATACAAGAAAAAGTTGAAATCAAAGGAATAAATTATGATTACAAAAGAACTTACGTATAAGCAGGCTTTAGAGATTAAAAAATTGTCATTAAGCCGAAAAACAAAACATAGAGAAATGCTTTTAGCAGAAGCGTATGCTACAAATACAAGGCTTTCTCAAATTGATAACGAACTTTCGTCTTTGGGTGCAAGTCTTGCTTTGACAGCACTTTCAGGTGACTTGGATAAAATTGAAAAAATTAAGTCACAGTCACAACTTTTAAATGCAGAAAAAAACATTATTCTTAAAAAATACAAGGTTGAAGATATCGTTTATGACTGTTCGTTATGCAATGATACAGGTTACGTGGGCGGTAAGGTTTGCGATTGTGTTAAAAAACTTGCAAACAGTATTGCTATTAAAGAGTTTTCTGCTCAAATGCCTTTGGATGAATGCAGATTTGAAAACTTTGATTTGAGTTATTATTCGGAAAATGACGGCAAAGCACGTAAACGAATGACTTCAATTTTGAAACTTTGCAAGGAATATGTTTTAAACTTCGACCCAAAAACCGCTGAAAATTTATTATTTATGGGCGGTCCCGGTCTTGGAAAAACACATTTAACCCTTGCAATAGTATCGGGTGTAATCGAAAAGGGTTATATGCCTGTGTATGCACCGGCTGAAAATATTTTCTCAGCTATTCAAAAAGAGCGGTTTGACGGTGTGAATAAAGGCGCTTTTGACCAAATGTTAGAATGTGATTTGCTTGTAATCGACGACCTTGGTACCGAAATGGCAACTTCTTTTACAAAATCATCGCTCTATAATCTTATAAACTCAAGATTATTGACCAAGAGTCCTACAATTATAAACACTAATCTTTCCATGGAAGAAATTATTGAAATTTATTCACCACGTATTGCTTCGCGACTTTTCGGTGAATTTAACTGTAATGAATTTTTGGGTAAAGATATAAGACAACAAAAAAATTAAGAAATCAGAGTGATATTTTTTGGAAATTAAACGATATAACGCAGGCAGTTATGATGTTGCAGTAATCGGCGGAGGTCATGCAGGTATTGAAGCGGCGTTGGCTGCGGCTCGCCTTGGCTGTGAGACAATTATGTTTTCAATCACGGTCGATTGGATAGGAAATATGCCTTGCAACCCATCAATCGGCGGTACTGCTAAGGGTCACCTTGTGCGTGAGCTTGACGCTTTGGGTGGTGAAATGGGTAAGGCGGCAGATAAAAACACCTTGCAAAGCCGTATGTTAAACCTTGGCAAAGGTCCTGCTGTGCATTCACTTCGCACACAAATCGACCGCCGTGCTTACAGCGAATATATGAAACACACTGTTGAAAAACAGGAAAAACTTGATGTAAAACAGTGTGAAATTGTGAAAATCGAAAAATGTGATGAGGGTTGGCTTTGTGTTTCAAACCTTGGCGCCGCATTTGTTTGCAAAAAGGTTATAATCGCCACAGGTACTTTTTTGGGCGGTCGGATATATGTTGGTGAAGTGAATTATGAAAGCGGTCCTGACGGCTGTTTCCCTGCAAGAGAATTATCTAATTCTTTGAAAGAGTTAGGCATTCCGCTTCGCCGTTTTAAGACAGGAACACCTGCACGGGTACTTCGTGACAGTATTGATTTTTCGGAACTCGAAGTACAAGAGGGCGACAGCGAAATTGTGCCTTTCAGTTATTCTACAAAAACACCGCTTCAAAATAAAGTGGTTTGTCATATTGGTTATACTAACGACGAAACCAAGCGCGTGATTTTAGAAAATATCGACCGCTCACCCTTATATTCGGGTGAAATTGAAGGTGTTGGTCCGCGTTATTGCCCGAGCCTTGAAGATAAAATTGTCCGTTTTGCCGATAAAAAACGCCACCAGTTTTTTATAGAACCCTGCGGAGAGAATACCGAAGAAATGTACCTTCAGGGTATGTCCTCATCACTTCCCGAAGAAGTGCAATTGGCTTTCTATAAAACAATTCCTTGCCTTAGAAATCTTAAAATTATCCGCAATGCTTACGCGATTGAATATGACTGTGTTGACCCGTCTTTTTTAAAGGCAACCCTTGAAATGAAAAATCTTGATGGGCTTTACGGTGCAGGGCAGTTCAACGGCTCTTCCGGTTATGAAGAAGCGGCGGTGCAGGGGTTTGTTGCAGGTGTTAATGCGGCTCTCTCGGTTCAGGGTAAAGACCCGCTTGTTTTATCGCGTGCATCGTCGTATATAGGTACGCTCATCGACGATTTGGTTACAAAAGGCTGTATGGACCCTTACCGAATGATGACATCGCGAAGTGAATATCGATTGGTGCTTCGTCAGGATAATGCAGACGAACGCTTGATGCCGATAGGTTATAAGTTAGGGCTTATAAGTGAAGAGACTTATAACGATTTCAGACTTCGCACAAAACAAAAAGAAGAAGAAATTGAGCGTCTTAACACAACTTTTATAGGCCCGAACGAACAACTCAATAAAATTTTAGAAGAGATGGGCACAGCGCCGATGACAACGGGTATGCGCCTTGCAGACCTTGTTAAAAGACCGCAATTGTCATACGAAATTCTGGCGCCTTACGATAAAGACCGACCGAATTTGCCAAAAGATGTTACAAGTAAGGCAGAAACTGAAATTAAGTATGAAGGCTATATTTCACGTCAACAAGCGCAAGTTAACGAAATGTTGCGCCTTGAAAACAGAAATATTCCATGCGATATTGATTATAATAATGTTTACGGTTTGAGATTGGAGGCTGTTGAAAAACTTAACAAAATCAGGCCTACAAACATTGGTCAAGCTTCACGCATTTCGGGTGTTAGCCCTGCGGACATATCAGTTTTATTGATACATTTGGCAAAATAATTAACGAATTATTCACATATTATTTTTTATGTTGAAATAAAATTATTTTATAATCTTCCTATAAATACCAAGGAGTTTACTATATGAACGATTTTAATTATCAAAATAACAATGATGGCTTTTATCATTATTCATACACACCCGCGCCCAAAAAGCCGAAGCAAAAAAAGAAAAAAAGATATGGCATTTTGGTTTTGATTCTTTGCTGTGTTTTAAGCGCGGTAATCGGTGCAGGCAGCGCTTTTGCGGTTATTTGGGTTGACAGTAAAAATGCTTCTTCCGACGATACTGCGCAACCGATTTTGCAGCAAAACAGCGTTAATATAAATGTTGACGAAGAAGCAACTTCAGTTGTTGAAGCGGTTGCTCAAAAGGTTACACCAAGCGTTATCGGCATCAGAACCACAACTTCGGTTATGAGTTTCTTTGGTAATCAGGAATCAAGCGGTGAGGGTAGTGGTGTTATTTTTCGTGAAGACGGTTATATTATCACAAACTATCATGTTATTTCTGATGCTGTTGAAAATAGCGGCGACGCTAAGATTGAAGTGTTTTTAGAAACTTTGGATTCGGATTCTTATATTGCGTCGATAGTGGGTTATAATATTTCTGCCGATTTGGCAGTTATAAAAATTGATGCTAAAAATCTTCCAGTAATAGATATTGCCGATTCTTCTGAATTGAAGGCGGGTCAATATGTTATAACAGTTGGCAATCCGGGCGGACTTGAGTTTATGGATAGCGTGACCTACGGTGTTGTAAGCGGTCTTAAT
>CAYQFW010000110.1:0-4769 GCA_964416955.1 uncultured Ruminococcus sp. | reverse complement strand
TCGCGACAGTTACATTTTAACCCCTGAAAAATTGCAGAATGCGAAAGAGGATATGGCAATTCTTCATCCATTGCCACGCGTAAACGAAATAAGCGTTGCTATTGACGATGACAAGCGCGCTTGCTATTTTAAGCAGGTGCTCAACGGCAAATATATGCGAATGGCTTTAATACTTATGCTTTTGGGGGTAGAATAATGACTATTGACGAAATCAAAAACGGTATTGTTATCGACCACATAACCGCAGGAAAGGGTATGCAGATTTACTCACTTTTAAATCTCGACCATCTTGAATGCTCGGTAGCATTTATTAAAAACGCTCCCAGCAGAAAAATGGGCAAAAAAGACATTATAAAAATCGATGCCGATATTGAAATAAACACCGACATCCTTGGTTATATCGACCCCGATATAACAGTAAACATTATAAAAAACGGCAAAAACGTTGAGAAAAAGCGCATTGCTTTACCCGAGAAATTAACAAATGTTATCACCTGCAAAAATCCGCGTTGTATAAGCCAGACCGAGCAGGAATTACCCCAAGTGTTCAAATTGACAGATAAAGAAAACCGCATTTACCGTTGTCTTTACTGTGAAGCACAGGCAAAATAATAATTCACACAAAAACTCCCGTTTTTAAATCAAAAACGGGAGTTTTTACTATGTTTTAATTTGCTCATAATCAGACCAAGCTGAATAAATTTTTTGACCATCTACTACCTTATATGTGCGAACTCGCACATAATATACTGTATCAAATTTTAAACCATTCAATATAACAGAAGTAATATTACTATCAGAAACCGTTTTTACGTTTGCCTCCGTAAAATCCGATTTAGTTGAATATTGAACCTGATAACCGCTTGTTTGTTCTGCTTGTTTATTTAATACAACCTCAAGAGAATTTCCATTGGCCGTCACAGCATTTACACTTGTTGCTTTAGGCAAAACCGTAAATTCAAGCGTATATTCTATACTGTAATTTGTATTAAACCTAACCGTCACATTATACTTTCCAACATCTTTTCTGCCATTAGCATAAACCACAGAATAGTAATCCGAAGATATCGTATTGCCAACTGAATCTTTAACTATAACATAAGGAGTCTTTACCTGTCCGTTATACACAAGTTTTTCAGCCGAAAGTTTAATGCTTTCAATTCTGTTTATCACAACTTCATCAACTATATTTTTACATTCACTGCATTGTTTATAAGACAAACCGTCTTTCGAAGTAGTAGCTTTTGTAATTACAGTCACATAATTATGTTCCAAAGCATCTCCATTGGTTGTACCGCAAATCCAACATTTTTCAGGCGTTTCACAAGTAGCAGGAGCATAATAATGAACCGTTGTACGTGAATTACCGCAGGTATTACATTGCGCATCGCAATCATTGTCGTATTTATGAAGTCCCGTAGCGGGTATAACTTCACCCGCGCCCGCACTCTTATTACAATCAAGACAAATAGGGTCACCGCCATATCCGTCTTTACCGCAGGTCACCGTTACTTTGTTGCGGTAAACTATTCTACCCGTATGGTTAGTGGTACTTTTTGAACCGTATTCCTCGCCGCA
The DNA here is from genome assembly GCA_964416955.1 of uncultured Ruminococcus sp. Lineage (GTDB taxonomy): Bacteria > Bacillota > Clostridia > Oscillospirales > Acutalibacteraceae > UBA737. The sequence goes on along the minus strand of CAYQFW010000110.1, from coordinate 3,191 downwards.
AACACTACAAACAGCCAATGTTTTACATGTTGCCTCTCCACCTATATGTCCTGCATTCTCTCGAATATAACCACAGATATCACAACTGTCATCACAAACAGAAGAATATGAATGAACAATTGCTCTTACATAATTGCACTTATTACAAGTTGTATCGCAATCATTATCAAAACTATGACCATCTACCGAACGAATATAACCGCAAGCATTACACTTCTTATCACAATCATCATCAAAAATATGTTCTTCAACATCACTCTTTAAACCGCATAATTCACATTGTTTCCAATGCTTACTATTATTAGCGATGAAGGTATTATAATACGAATGGGCTGTTTCACGTACTAAACCGCACTCAGCACAATCTGTATCGCAAACGCTATCGAAAATATGTTCAGCAACTGTGCGAGTTTCTCCGCAAATATTACATTGCGCATCGCAGTTACTATCAAAAATATGAATATTGGTTCTTACCGCGCCACACACATTACATTCCGCATCACAACTATTGTCGAAAGTGTGGGTTGTAATTCGTTTATTTCCGCACACATTACATTCCGAATCACAATTATTATCATAATTATGAGCAACTGCTCTCATAAATCTGCATACATTACAAACGCTGTCACAATCATTAGAAAACGTGTGCTCAATAATCCTGATATCTCCGCAAATATTACAAGTAGCATCGCAACCGTGACTGTAAACATGATCATCAGGAATTCTGGCTTCACCACAAACATCACATATATCATCACAGTTATTAGTGTAAGTATGACTCACATCGCGCTCAAAACCACATTTATTACAAATAGCATCACATTCATATGTATAAATATGTTCTGAAGCAACTCTTTCTTCACCGCAAATATCACAGGTGGTATCGCAATCATTTATATACACATGCGATATACTTCTTGTTGCAAAACAAACATTACAGGTGGTATCACAACTATTGTCATAAGAATGGTTATTTGTTCTCACGTAACCACAAGTGTCACACGTAGCATCACAAACATTGCTATATGTATGCGCATTAGTACGAGCATCACCGCACCCATCACAGATTTCATCACAATCGTCTGTATAACTGTGGGTATGAGAAAGAGTGACTGTATATTCACCAGGATTTTCAAGCACAAGATATCCGGCTGCTGATGTATAGGTTACTCCTTCTAAATCTGTTGCAACAATTCTATACGTATTCGTATCAACCGCATACTTACCGGCTGTTTCGGTAAAAGTAATAATATCAGCATTTCCTGTTTCGTTGTTAATAAGATATATATCTGCCGAAACATCTGCAAGTGCTTCGTTAATTGAAGGGTCTGCAGTGCTTGTAGCGGAACTTTCATAAACCGTATCAAAACCAATTCCTGCAGAATTTATAATCTGAATAGCACCTTCAAAAATTGCACCGTCAAAATGGTTCAACCTTACACCTTTCATACTTTTGAAATTGAGGTTGACATTCTTTTTATATCTTGTGGAGCCCGACTTAGAACCCGACCAATAAGAATTAAATTGAATAAAAGTATTTGTGCTTGAATTGTTAATTGTCAAATTTACATCTTCTGTATATGTTCTTCCTGACCAAGAGCTGTTTGCCAAACAAATAGCATAAGGTGCCAAACAATTAACTTCTGCACTTTGACCGGCAATCGTCTTGCCTGAGCCATCATCTCTACTTGTACCATAACTCAAAGTCAGATATGACCCGCTTATTGTTGTTTTAGAGTCGAAAACAACATTTGAACTGGTGAAACCTGCCGAAACCCAAGTGCCAGAAACGACAAGTTTCACATTATTATAATAAGTCGTTTGACCTTCGTTATTAGCCAAAACACTTCCTGAATCAAAATTAACTGTAGACTGCATTAACGAAGAAGTGGAATTTGATTCGACAACAAGATTAAATTTATATTTTGGCAAAGAACCCAATGACACACCGGTACTATCTAATCTACTATTTCTTATAACCTTTACTGTTATTATATCCCCTTCAAGATACCCTGCCGCATTTGCAAGCTCCACCGCTTTAGAAATTGTAGCCAAAGCAGTATTGCTCGAAGTTCCGTCATTTTCGTCAGAACCCGAAGGACCAACATAATATGTTGCGGTTTCAATAATTTTCACAACTGAAACAGTATATTGCCCCGCTGAAGAAAGGGTTAAATATCCGTCCTGCGCTATAGTTTGTTTGCCGTTAGTATCGGTAGCAATAACCGTGTATCTGTCTGTATTTACTGCATATTTCCCAGCTGTTTCGGTCGCATTTATCATATCATCGACACCCGAAGCATTGATTATATAATAAAAACCTCCGCCAGCCGAAACAGATTCTAAAACTTGCCTTGATTCATCAGAAATTTTGGTATTGCTGTTTATCATAACCTGCAAAGCGCCGTCAACACTAACCGTACCGCCGCTTGCCAAAAATTCTACCGACTTTGAATTCATAATGTTAATATTAAGATTTCTTCCAAAGACAGTTTTTCCGCTTTCGGCAGTCAGATAAACTGTCGGGGCGGATTTCGCATTGGAAAACATTACGTTAACGTCATTCTCATAAGTTTTAACCGTTGACTTTTTGTCAGAAAGTCTGAAATTTGTTGAAACAACCGTACTTCCAAAAGAAACCGTTTGTCCGCTTTCAACATTTTCAGAAGTGGTTACATTTGAACTTCCTAAATAATGATTCGTAGAAACAAAGGTGCAATTTTCATCAAAGCTTATGCTATGGTTACCATAGTATATATTAGTTATATTGCGTATAATAATATTTTCAAAGGAAGTGTCACCGCCAAAGACAAACCCACTTGAAACAATTATTGTGTTTCTAAGAGTATCGTCATTTGCTCTTACTACAAGTTGGAAATCATAATTACTTGATGTCCCCCAACTAATAGCGGCATAATCAACAAGGTTAACATACACGGTATCACCAGTAGCAAAACCGCCGTCTAAAGCTTTTTCTATTGCTTTGGAGACCGTTTGAAGCGGTTCGGAAACGGTGAGTCCGCTTGCTGTATCAGAACCTGTGGCATCAACATAATATGTGATTTCTTTACTTGCAGCAACTGTTGTAAAAGCACAAATGCAAACCGAAACCAACAGTACAAGACTTAAAAAAACACTTAACATTTTATTGACACTAAATTTCATGAATCCACCTCATATTTTTAAAAAAG
>CAYQFW010000109.1:0-4804 GCA_964416955.1 uncultured Ruminococcus sp. | reverse complement strand
AACAGGTTTGTTCTAATTAATATACAAAATAATAGCACAAAACACGCTCAGTTTTACTGAGCGTGTTTTATATGTACTTTTTAAGTTTTGAAATCGGGAGACCTACAATATTAAAATAATCGCCTTTGATATACTCTACAAAAGCTCCGCCTTTGCCCTGGATACCGTAACTTCCTGCTTTATCATAAGGTTCGTCAGTGTCGAGATACGCCTCGATTTCGGCTTGTGTAAGTTTTTGAAACTTTACCTTACTCACAACGGAAAAGGACCTACACACGCCATTTTTGACAACGGTACAACCTGTTACAACCTTATGAACCTTACCCGAAAGTTTCATAAGCATTTTTTCGGCATCTGCGCGGTCATTTGGTTTGCCCAAAATCTCATTACCAAGAATTACCGCCGTGTCGGAACCGATGACTGTATCGTCAGGATTTTTGGCGGCAATATCACTTGCTTTAAGCCAAGATAAATAAAGCGGTTGTTTTGCAGGCTTTAAACCTTTTGGTACAACTTCTTCAATATTTGAAGGAATGACCGCAAAATCGCTTACAACTAAAGACAGTAATTCTTTTCTTCTCGGCGATGCCGAGGCTAAAATTATTCCCATTTTATCTACCCATTAAACCGTCATTAAATATCGAACTAATGCTTCTGCAATCAAAGTACTCCTTCTCTTTAAGGTCCAAATCCACACCGTTAATTTCAACCCGATTACTGTTTTTCCACTTGATTTTAGCAGTTGTAACACCTGTTTGCCAAAACAAATTACGGGTACTGCCGTCCTTTGTTTCGGAAATTCTTATCGATTCGCCAACGGGCAATTCAATTAGATATACTTTAAGTTCTGTTGATTCATCGGGAGAAAAGTCACTATACTGATAAACACCTTCAGGCACACTTTCGATATTGATAAAATAATTATCTCTCAAAAGAAAAAACGAGTTTACCAATATAACAACCAATGCAATTAAATAAAAAGCATAAAAGAAAATACCTTTTTTCATATCAAGCACCTGCCACAAAAGTCGGTATATCGTCACGATTTATTTTTGCAAGTTCTTCGTTAAAAGCATCAACAGCATAAGAGCAATGAATCAAATATGTCAAAAGCATATACGGCAATATAAACAACAAAGGCAACGTTAAAAATGAAAGTAAAATGAAGCCCGAAAAACTGAATACCAAAAACACAAAATCAAGCATTGTTCTTCGGCAAATTACGGTTGACAGATGCAATGCTTCTCCAATATCAATATTCTCATCTGCAACAAACAGCATCGGTGTGAGATAAAATTTCATCATATAAAAAATTGTTGCCATAACCGATATAAATTGCAAAAAACTGATAATATTAGAAAGATTTGCAGTCCAAATCGGAATAGAAACATTTAAAAATTTATAAAGCCAAGTACCTGTTACAAGTTTAAGAACATAAACAGGAATTGATGATATCAAAAAACAAATAACAGTTCTAACGCCCAACGAAAATACCAAATTCAAGGTTTTTAGATACAAGTCCTTCGAACCAAGATAATAAAAAACGGAAATCGGATTATCTTTTTGTCCGCAACAAAGACGCCAAAAATATCTAATCAAACCAACAAACAATGGCGAAACCGCAAAAAATGCCAATAAAATAAGTAATACAGCAAAAGCCACCTTGCCTGCAATCAATGATATTACCGTGGAAATATTATAACATATAAACCATATTGCCATCACAATTGCAACCGCAACCGTATTGCCGATAAAATTCGGTTTTAATAATTTTTTTGCCGCTGTTTTAATGGTAAAATTCGAAACCGTCATAAATTACTCCTTGAAGTTTTCATAAAATCGAATATTAATTTATCATCTCTATGTTATCACAAGAACTGTTAAAATAAATTAAATAATTGTTAATTTTGCAAAGCCTGCCATAATCTTTTTTGTACCAATATTGTCAAATGCAATTTCAAGTAAACAATCGTTACCCATAGGAGTTACCGAAAGTATAAGTCCGTTTCCGAAAGTTTTGTGCGAAACCATCATCCCTACGCTGTAAACGGTACTAACCTTTTCTGTCGCTGCTGCAGTGAAGGAAGACTTGTTAACATTTGTTGGAGTAAAGGTGGAGTTGTAGGATTTAACCTCATAAGTTTTGGGCAAAAAGCCTGTTTTTTCGCACAATTCTTCAGGAACTTCGCGTAAAAAACGCGAAGGCAGATTACGGTTGGTGCTACCAAATAACATTCGCATAACCGTGTGGGAAATTGTCAGTTTCTTTTTGGCTCTTGTAATTGCAACATAAGCCAGTCGGCGTTCTTCTTCAATTTCTTCATTACCGCCGTACATTGACTGATTTCCCGGGAAAATTCCCTCTTCCATACCAACCAGAAAAACGTTCGCAAATTCAAGACCTTTAGCCGAGTGAATTGTCATCATAACAACCTTATCGCTATCAGAATCAAGCGCATCAATATCACTTATAAGAGATATTTGCTCCAAAAATTCCGATAAAGTCGGCTCATCGGTTTCAAGCTCATATTGCGCAATATTGGAAGCCAATTCCTTAACGTTATCAAGGCGTTCTCTTCCCTCTTCCCCCTCGTTTTCAAGCATCGCTTTATATCCCGTAACATCTAAAACCTGCTCAAAAAGATCGCTGATTGAGTTATCCTCAGCAAAATCAACAAGGGCACTAATCATTTCGCAAAATGAAAGCATTTTGGAAGCGGCACGCGAAAGCGCCGCAAACTCATTGGCGCGGCACAGCACTTCAAACATACTAACGCCCAATTCACGTGCAATATCAGCCGCATGGGTTAGCGAAGTATCGCCTATTCCCCGCTTTGGTTCGTTAATAATTCTGCGGAGCCTTACATCGTCTTTCGTATTGTTAATTAAATGAAGATAAGAAATTACATCTTTAATTTCCTTACGGTCATAAAAGCGCATACCGCCAATTATTTTGTAAGGTATGCCCGAGCGCAAGAATACATTTTCAAGCGCGTTTGATTGCGCATTCATACGGTAAAGCACCGCATTGTCGCAGTATTTCTCGCCGTTGTCTATGTTTTCAAGAATACAATCAGCCACATAACGCGCTTCCATGCGTTCATCTTCGGCAGTATGTACTGTGATTTTTTCACCGTCGCCGTTATCGGTCCAAAGCGTTTTACCTTTTCTTCCGCGGTTATTTTCAATAACCTTGTTTGCAGCGTTCAAAATATTCGAAGTCGAGCGGTAATTCTGCTCAAGGCGAATAACCTTTGCTCCGCTATAATCATCTTCAAAATTCAGAATATTTTCAATTGTTGCGCCTCTGAAACGGTATATACTTTGGTCATCGTCGCCCACAACACAAAGATTGTTGTTAGCGCTCGCCAAAAGGCTTACCAGAACATACTGCGCATGGTTTGTATCCTGATATTCGTCAACACAAACGTATTGGAATTTGTTGGAATAAAATTCCAGGACATCGTCATTCTCTTGCAACAAACGAACTGTATTGACAATCATATCGTCAAAGTCCATTGCATCAGCCTGCGCCAAACGTTCCTGATAAAGTTTGTAAAGCCGAGCAACTGTCTTCAATCGAAAATCGTTAGCGTTGGTTTCTTCAAATTCTTCAGGAGTGATAAGACTGTCTTTGGCGTGGGATATCGCCGATAAAACATACTTATGCGGTACAAACTTATCGTCAATATCGTTCTGTTTCATTATTTCTTTCATAAGACGGCGCTGGTCATCGGTATCATAAACCGTAAAGTGCGAAGTAAACCCGATACGCTCGGCATTTCTGCGCAAAATTTTACCGCAAACCGAATGAAAAGTGCCCGCCCATATATCATCAGCATCGTCACCAAGTTTTGCCGCTATACGCGCCTTAAGTTCGTCGGCGGCTTTATTGGTAAAGGTGATTGCAAGAATTTGCCAAGGCTTCACTTCCCTATCGCCAAAAACACCGTTTGACACAATATCGGTATCACCGTTTATAAAGTCAATTCCTTTTTGTATATCTTCTTCAAATACGTTTGGAATATAGGTGCTGTTGTAACCATTACCGAATTTTACAAGGTTGAGAATACGATTAACAAGAACTGTTGTTTTACCGCTTCCCGCCCCTGCAAGCACTAAAACAGGACCGTTCACAGTTGTCACCGCTTCGAACTGCCTGTCATTCATGGCGCTGAAATATTTTTTAATAACTTTCTTTCTTAAATCAATAAATTCCATAACTTTCCTTAATAAAAACAGGCGTCAAAAGACGCCCGATATTTGTGCTTATCACTTCAATACAAATTTTCCAATCTGGCGCGACAACTCAAAAACCGATTTGCACTCCGCCGCCATTTCGACGGGTTTCGTCAAATCAAGACTGAAAACCGACATTATCGACTTCGCGTCAACAACAATACGACCTGACTTCAGAGTGATTTTATAATCTTTTGAATTGGCAATATCTACAAACTCTCGAACTTTATCAATGGTATCGAGCAGTAAAATTTTATTGAGCATATTATTTTCTCCAAAATAATTTTTCACTAAAAATATAATACTATTTTTTCTGCAAAATGTCAATACAAGATATCAATAAAAGAAACGTCAATTTATAATGAATTTTTAAATTTTTCGTCAAAAGTATAAACATGTCAAAAAATTGCATAAACGCTTCCAAAAATGACAAGATTTGTTCTGAAAAATGTTGTAGTATATATTTGGAAGTTTATTTTTGAAAAGGAGTTTTTATATGTTTAAAAGGTATTTATCAGCATTTCTGAGTATTTGTTTGATATTGTCGGTTTTAGTTTTTGCGCCG
>CAYQFW010000108.1:0-4835 GCA_964416955.1 uncultured Ruminococcus sp. | reverse complement strand
CAAAGTGAACCGATAAGGTCGGTAAGCTGACGGGGTGTTGTACCCTGAGAAGCCATATTGCCAACAAGGTTTCCATCCTTTTCTTTAATACTCTTGGAAATTGCAGCCTTTAATTCTTCACCCGATAAATCTTTAAAATCATTATCAGCAAGATATTTAAGTTTCAATTCATTAGGAGTACCCACAAGACCGTCGGTAAATGCGGGAGAAACGCAAGGGTCCGCAAGTTCCCAAATTTTTCCTTGAGGGTCTTTGAAAGCACCGTCGCCGTAAACCATAACTTCAATATGTTTGCCTGTTCTTACAAGCAATTCTTTTTGAATATTCAAAACCAAATCTTTACACTCGTTCGGGAAAAGTTTGATTGTGTTTTCTGTAGCCTTATTAGAACCCAAAAGACCGAATTTCTCATTATAACCGCTACCGTCAACCGAAGAAGTCAGGATTTCATCAAGACCGTAAACGATTTTAGCGCCGCCCTCTTTCAAAAGACGCTTTGTGCGAGCTCGGGTGTGGATATCACAAGCGAGTACACAATCGGTATATTTTAATATTGCTTTTGCTTGGTTAGCAAAAATAATTTCAACCTCGGCGCCGCATTCTTCGATAAGGTCTTTATAATATCCCACATAATCAACGCCTGTAAACTTAAGCGGATGAACACCGAAAACTTCACGATAACGTTCCAAAGACAAAACATCTGCATAAGGATTGATGCCTGCAGCATCAAGCTTGTCCCAATCTGCAAGTTCGTTACCAACTTCGTCAGAAGGATATGCGAGCATTAAAACAATTTTTTTAGCGCCTTTTGCAATACCTTTAAGGCAGATTGCAAAACGGTTACGCGATAAAATCGGGAAAATAACGCCGATTGTATTGTCGCCGAATTTTGAATTAATATCTTTTGCTATTGCATCAACAGTTGCATAATTACCCTGCGAACGAGCAACAATAGACTCGGTCAAAGCCACAACATCGCGGTCACGAAGAGCAAAATTTTCACTTTCTGCCGCCTCGATTACGCTGTCTGTTACGATTTTCACCAAATCGTCTCCTTCGCGTATAATGGGGCAACGGATACCCCTTGATACTGTACCAACTTTTCTTTCCATACGAAGTCCCTCTTATCTAAAATTAAGATTACAGTTTATTTTACCACAAAAGAGTCATAAAATCTACTTTTTTTTATAAATTTATAATTTTTTTACAATATGCACAAAATTTAAAAACTCTTGACAAATATGTTCTAATGTGCTACAGTATAATTTAAGATAGAGGCGCGGTATGTTATCAGTAAGTTTTGGATGTTAATTACGGCAGTAAAAAGCCAAAACCGAAAGGAGCAGCCGCCGAAGAGGGTTTGCCGGCAGGCACCACTCTGGTAAGACGAAATAACATTCGGCTTACTGTCGCATTTGCGGAGTGCTATCAACTTTAGGAACATTTATATTGTTTTCTTGATGTTTGATAGTCGAGCAATCGGCTATTTTTTTATTGCTCATTTTTGGAGGAAAAATTATGAAAAAACCAATTTTTAAAGGTATGGCTACCGCTCTTATCACCCCAATCACCGAAAACGGAATTGATTATGAAGCTTTTGCAAAACTTATAGACTGGCAAATTTCAGAAGGTATAAATGCGCTTGTTATTGCAGGAACTACAGGTGAAGCCTCAACTTTCAGCGATGACGAACACCGCGACGCTATTGACTTTGCGGTAAAGCATGTAAACGGCAGAGTTCCTGTTATTGCAGGTACAGGCTCTAACGACACCGCCTATGCGCTTGACCTTACCCGTTGCGCTTGTCGCTCAGGCGCCGATGCCGTTTTAGTCGTAACACCTTATTATAATAAGGCAACCCAAAAAGGACTTATCAAAATGTTCACCGCTATTGCCGACGAATCAACAGTTCCTGTTATTCTTTACGATGTTCCATCAAGAACAGGTATGGCAATAAAACCCGAAACTGTTGCCGTTTTAGCAGAACATCCCAACATTGTCGGTCTTAAAGCCGCCAGCGGTAATATTTCAGAAATTGCAAAAACCGCACAGCTTTGCGGTGATAAAATTCATATTTATTCAGGTAACGACGACCAGATTATCCCCGTTATGTCTTTGGGCGGCAAGGGTTGTATTTCGGTACTTTCTAATCTTTTACCCAAGGAAAGCGTAAAAATGTGCGAGGCATTTTTTGCAGGCGATATTAAAACCGCCGCTAAAATGCAGCTTGACTTTATCCCCTTGGTTGACGCGCTTTTCAGCGAAGTTAACCCCATTCCCGTAAAAGCGGCAATGGCAAAAATGGGCTTTTGCGAAGATTATCTGCGTTTACCGCTTACCCCTATGGAAGATAATACCCGCGCGGTTTTGTATGAAGAAATGCGCAAGATGGGAATTGAGGTTTAATTTTATTTTATGATTTGCAACAATTTATCCATAAACGAAAAAGGACACCTGTGCTTTGCGGGACAGGACACCGTCGATTTAGCCCAAAAATACGGTACGCCGCTGTACCTTATGGACGAAAATAAAATCCGCGAGCATATGCGCGAATATAAAGCGGCGTTTGAAACCTACTTCCCCGCAGGCTCTTGCCCCGAATTTGCAAGCAAGGCCTTTGCCTGTAAGCAGATTTACCGCATAGCCGCAGAAGAAAAAATGAATATCGACGTGGTATCGTGCGGTGAAATCTACACCGCAAAGTCGGCAGGCTACCCGATGGAAAACTGCTTTTTCCACGGCAACAACAAAACCGACAGCGATATTGCCTTTGCTATGGAAAACGGCGTAGGATTTTTTGTGGCAGACAGCGAAGAAGAACTTTTTGCTATCAACCGTATTGCCGGCGAAAATGGTATTAAGCAAAAGATTTTACTTCGCGTAACCCCCGGTATTGACACACATACCCACGAAAAAATCTCGACAGGTAATATTGACTCAAAGTTCGGTATTGCTATCGACACAAATCAGGCAAAAGAAACGGTTGGTAAAATTTTAAAGCTTGAAAATATTGATTTTGTAGGTTTTCACTGCCATATCGGTTCGCAAATTTTCGAAAGTGAGCCTTTCGACCTTGCAAGTGAATTGATGTTCACCTTTATTTCAGATATCAAAAACACCTACGGCTATACCCCGCGTATTTTAAATTTAGGCGGTGGGTTTGGCGTAAGATATATTGATAGCGACCCCGAAATCAGCTTTACCGAAAAAATTGCCGAAATTGCTGAGATTTTAAAGAAACAGTCCAAGGCTTTTGGCATTGAAATTCCGAAAATTGCAATGGAGCCTGGAAGAAGTATTGTAGCCGATGCAGGATTAACGCTGTATTCGGTAGGTTCTGTCAAAGAAATTAAAGGTTATAAAAACTATATATCGGTTGACGGCGGTATGACCGACAACCCGCGTTATACCCTTTATGAATCCCCCTATACTGTACTTCTCGCTTCGCGCGCAAATGGTGAAAAAGATTTTTGCGCTACTATTGCGGGCAGATGCTGTGAAGAGGGCGACGTTATACAGGAAAATGTAATGTTGCCAAAGCCCGAAAGAAACGAAATTTTGGCGGTGCTTACAACAGGCGCTTACAACTACTCTATGGCTTCAAATTATAACCGTGTCCCCCGCCCGCCCGTTGTAATGCTAAAAGACGGTGAAGATTATATAGCAATAAAACGTGAAACACTTGAGGATATAATCGCGCTCGATATATAATTAAAAATCCCTTGACTTTTCAAAGTCGAGGGATTTTTTATCGGTTTTTCGTAGGGGCGACCATTGTCGTCCTTATTCCGCAATGAGAAATTCGAATTCCACATAAAAAAGGGATGCAAAACGCCTCCCCTACATTGTTTTTATTTTGTTTTCTTCGACTTATAACTTGACCAAGCCGAATAGTACTTCTTACCGTTTACAGTCTTATAGGTGCGAACTCTTACGTAGTAAGTCTTTTTTGCCTTTAAAGACTTGAGAGTTACAGATGTTGTCTTGTAGCTCTTAATTGTCTTTGTCTTAGTATACTTTTCTTTAAATGTTTTAGAAGTTGAGTACTGAATCTGATAACCTGTAGTCTGTGAGGATACCTTCTTGATCTTAACCTTCAAGCTCTTCTTAGCAGCGGTAAGCTTTGATACACTCGACTTCTTAGGATTAATCTTATAAGTAAGTTTAACTGTACCTGAGTACTTAGTCTTGAACTTAATCTTAACTGTGTACTTACCAACCTTCTTACTGCTTTCAGGACGGGTTATGGTGTAATACTTCGATGAGATTGTATTACCCTTTGAATCCTTAACAGTTACACTCGGTTTCTTAGTCTTACCGTTATAGGTGTAGCTTGTTGTTGAAAGCTTAACTGTCTTAATCTTGTAAATCTTCTTTTCACTCTTTGCCTTTTCACAACGTGAGCATTCTTTCCATGATTTACCGTTTGCTTCAGTTGTAGCCTTCTTGTACTTGGTTTCGTAATCGTGACCAAGTTTATCTCCACTTTCCTTACCGCATACCTTACAGGTCTTAGGCGCGGTGCAGGTTGCTATTTTCCAATCATGTTGACATTCTTTACCATAATTATAATGCCAAGTAGCACCATATAAATCTTCCCAACCGTAATTGCTGACTTGTATTTTTTTGCGATCATCCTCTGTTCCCGGATAATATACATCTCTAAGGCCACTACAAAATTCAAAGGCATTATCATCTATACTTTCAAGACTTTGGGGAAGGTACAATTCATTTATACCATTGCAATAACGGAATGCATTACTGCCTATACTAACCACACCCTCGGGAATGGTTACACTTGTAAGATATTCACAAGCGATAAATGCATTATTACC
>CAYQFW010000107.1:0-4882 GCA_964416955.1 uncultured Ruminococcus sp. | reverse complement strand
ACAAACCTTTTTCTACTTTAGAAACCTAACATTTTACTTCCGCTATCTAACAGGTCGCTACGCTTTTTATCGGCTTCTGCTTCGGTAGCGCCGACAGCGTTTACATAAATTTTAATTTTAGGTTCTGTACCCGAGGGGCGAACAATAACCAAACTTCCGTCTTTAAGACCAAAGGACAAAACATCGGCTTTGGGAAGATTTATAACTGTTTCTTTCTTTGTTTCAAAATTCACACCCACAGACGCTTTATAATCTTTAAATTCCACAACATCTATACCGCAAATTTCTTTAGGCGAATCTTTGCGCAAATCGGACATAATCTCAGCAATTCTTGCCATACCGCTTTGACCTTCACAAGCGAAGCTCTTCTGAACACAAAGACAATAGCCATACTTCTTATAAATATCGTCAAGCACGGTTATCAAATCTTTGCCGAGCGACTTATAATAAGCGGTCATTTCACAGATAAGCATTGAAGCGTTAACACCGTCCTTATCGCGAACATATCCGCGAGAAAGATAACCGTAGCTTTCTTCAAAACCCAAAACATAGCGGTCGGCTTCGCCGTCTTTTTCAAGAAGTGCGATTTGTTCGCCGATAAACTTAAAGCCTGTTAATACATCACGCATTTCGGCGCCGTAATCTTCGGCAATCTTCTTGCAAATTTCGGTTGTAACAATAGTCTTAACGCCAACGGGATTTTTGGGGAGTGTGCCATTTGCTTTTTTACACTTCAAAATGTACTCAAAAAGCATTACGCCGACTTCGTTACCTGTAAAGAGCCTGTAATCGTTGCCGCAGGGAACTGCGATACCAACGCGGTCACAGTCAGGGTCGGTAGCAAAGAGTAAATCGGGTTTAATGGTCTTTGCCAATTCTAAGGCACAGTTAAATGCTTCCTTGATTTCAGGGTTTGGATATGGCGCTGTGGGGAAGTTACCGTCAGGCTTTTCCTGTTCCTTAACAACAGTTACATTTGTAACGCCGATTCGCTTTAAAATTTCCCTTACAGGCTTGTTGCCGCTACCGTGAAGCGGAGAATAGATAACATTAAGATTACTTAAATCAAGGTCGGGGTTTATACGGCATTTTTCAACTTCACCAAGATAAGTCTCTATAACATCGTCGCCGATATACTCGATTTTACCTTCCGCTAAAGCAGTATTAAAATCCATACTCTTAACGCCGTCAAAAATATCAACCTTATTCATAATATCAAGCACATAATCCGAGGCTTCAGGACTTAACTGGCTGCCATCAGGTCCGTAAGCCTTGTAACCGTTATATTTTGCAGGGTTATGACTTGCAGTGATTACCACACCGGCGTCACACTTTAAATATCTTACCGCAAAAGAAAGCATTGGCACGGGAGCGAGTTCCTTATATATAAACACCCTGACGCCGTTTGCCGCAAGAATGCTTGCTGTATGCTTGGCAAAAGTTTCCGACTTAATACGGCTGTCATAAGCGATAGCCACCTTGCCGTTCGGGGTTTTGGAATTTACGTAAGCCGCAAGACCTTGTGTGGCTTTACCGACAGTGTAAACATTCATTCGGTTAGTACCCGCGCCGATAACACCGCGCAGACCCGCTGTGCCGAATTCCAAATCTTTATAAAAAGCATCAAGAATCTGCTCGTCTTCCATGCTGTGTAATTCTTTCACCAAATCTTCATCACAAACTGCTTTTTGTTGCCAAACTTTATATTTTTCAAATGCCATAATGTCACCTCGGGAAAAACTTTTCTTCAAAAATATTTTACCATATTTTAATATGTAAGACAAGCATATTTTATGCCCTTGTTTTCAAATAATTTTCTCTGCCGATTTCATAAAGGTTGTTGCCGAAAGAATCTATTATAACCGTAAGCGGCATATCTTCAACATAAAGCTTGCAAAGTGCTTCTGCGCCCAAGTCTTCATAAGCTATGAGTTCGTTGGATTTTATACATCTTGACAAAAGCGCACCCGCGCCGCCTATTGCACCGAAATATACACAGCCATATTCTTTCATCGCGCAAATCACTTCGCCGCTTCGCGCTCCCTTGCCAATCATTCCGCGCAAACCTTTTTTCATTAGCGCAGGGGCATATTTATCCATTCTGCCCGAAGTTGTCGGCCCTGCCGAACCGATAATCTGTCCGTCTTTCGCCGGGGTAGGTCCTACATAATATATAACGCTGTCACGAATATCAAAAGGTAACGGCTCGCCCTTTTCTAAGAGTTCGCACATTCTTTTATGACCTGCATCACGCGAGGTATAAATATATCCCGTAAGCAAAACCCTGTCGCCTGCTTTTAGTGAAACCGCATCTTCTTTTTTAAGCGGTAAATTTATTTTTTTCATACTAAATCACCTGTGTTTTATGTCTTGTCACATGACAGTTTATATTAACCGCGCAGGGCATACCTGCAATATGTGTAGGCATTGTTTCAATATTAACACCAAGCGCCGTTATCTTTCCGCCAAAACCTTGCGGTCCTATTCCCAGTTTGTTTATTACCTCTAACAATTCGTCTTCCAAATCGGCGTAAAACTTGTTTTCGTTTTTAGTATCAACCGCACGCAAAAGCGCCTTTTTTGCGAGTAAGGCGCACTTATCAAACGTGCCGCCGATGCCAACTCCCACAACCATTGGCGGACAAGGATTTGGTCCCGCATCTTCTATAACCTTTAACACAAACTTCTTTATACCTTCTACACCGTCAGACGGTTTTAGCATTTTAATCTGACTCATATTTTCACTGCCAAACCCTTTAGGAGCTACGGTAATTTTCACCTTGTCGCCAGCCACAATATCGGTATAAATTACCGCGGGGGTATTATCTCCTGTATTGCCGCGAAGCACAGGGTCTTTTACAACAGATTTTCGCAAAAAACCTTTTTCATATCCCCTGCGAACGCCCTCATTAACGGCTTCATACAAATCGCCGTCTGTAAAATGCACCTCCTGACCGATTTCCAAAAACACACAAGCCATTCCCGTGTCCTGACAAATCGGAATGTTTTCATTACTTGCAAGCTCATAATTTTTTATTATATCACCCAAAATTTCCTTAGCCAAAGCGTTATCTTCACAAGCTTGGCTTCTTTCCAAAGCAGATTTTATATCGCAAGGCAGATAAATATTTGCTTTTATACAAAGTTCTTCAATAACTTCTGTCATTTTTTCGACGCTGATTTCTCTCATTTTATGCACTCCATTACAAATTTTCATAGTTTTTACGGTATTCACGCGGCGATATTCCATAGCGACTGCTGAACGCCTTGCTAAAAGAATAAACGGTTGAATAACCAAGTATTTCTGAAATTTCGATAGTTTTAAGTCGGTTTTCGGTTATAAGTATTCTCGCTGCTTCAAGCCTTTTCTCGCGATAGTAATCATTAAGACTGTAGCCCGTAGTCTTTTTAAAAAGCGAAGACAAATAGCCATAGCTATAGTCGGTAAACTCGCCCAATTCCTTAAGGGTTTTAAGCGAATAAATATGGGTATCAATATAGTTCATCAATTTATAACAAAGCACTTCTACCGCGGTGACATTCTCGCTGTATTTCTGGGGCTTAATTTTAGTAAAGCTTCTTATTACATATATAACTATTTCCTTAAAAATACATTCGAGCAGTTCGTCCGAATACTGCTTGTCGCCGTCAAGCTCGGCAATAGCACCGCTAACAAGTGATTTTATCCGCTCGCTGTGAAAAACTCGGGTGTTTGCCGAATAATAGTTTTCGGTAATATGGTCAAACTCCTCCCGTTTTTCCCCGTCTACGCACAAAAAGGCGAAGAAATCATACTTTAAAGGCTCCAAAGTATCCGATTTAATCTCGTGTGACTCACAGGGCAAAGACAAATAAATATCCCCTTTTTGTACCGTAACAGGAACGCCGTTTGTTGTGATAACGCCCTTGCCGTCGGTCACTATTGTAAGCTCAAAATAATCGCCGTGGATATGAAGAGGTACAACTGTTGAATATTTACAGTAAAGTCTGCCTATCTGATAAAGCGAAACCCCGCCCAAGCTAAGCGGTCTTTCAAAAAAGCCTTTATTAAGATGGTAATTACTCTCAAAACCTGCCACAACATTCAACTCCTTTGTAAATATTTTAAATCACTATTTGCTAAGTGTCAATAAAAACATTTATTTTTTGAAAATTTTTAAATTTTTAGCCTAAATATTAAAAAATGATATCTTTTTAATAAAATTAGAACATTTTATATCGATAGTAGTTGATATATAATGAAAGCAGAATACCAAAAGGGTATCAAAAACGAAAAGAGGTTTTAAGTTATGTCAGAAAAAACAGTTATAGCCGTTATCGGCTGCGGCAGAATTGCAAAAAATGCACACTTCCCTTCATTTGAAGAAATGGGTAACGTTCGCGTAAAATACGCTTGCGACCTTTTGCTCGACAAAGCGCAAGCTTTTGTGGACCAGTATAACTTTGTAGAACAAGCTATCACCGATTATAAGGTTGCTCTTGCCGACGACGAAGTTGAGGCTGTTTATATTTTGACACCCAACTTTGCTCACTACACCATCACAATGGACGCTTTAAAAGCAGGTAAGCATGTTTTCTGCGAAAAACCCATCACCGTTAACTACAAGCTTTCCTGCGAAATGGCAAAAGAAGCTGAAAAACAGGGCAAAATCCTTAATATTGGCGTTTGCAACCGTTTCCAAGTTTCAGTTGAAATGCTTGAAAAAATGAACCGCGAAGGTAAATTCGGTAACATTTACCACGTTTACTGCGCATTCCGTAAATTCCGCAACATCCCAGGTCTCGGCGGCGACTTCACCACAAAATCCGCATCAGGCGGCGGCGTACTTATCGACTGGGGTATCCACTTCTTCGACCTTATTCTTTATATCTTGGGCGGAGC
>CAYQFW010000106.1:0-4926 GCA_964416955.1 uncultured Ruminococcus sp. | reverse complement strand
TAATTTCAGGACAGAGCGATAAATCAACCGACCTTTATATTTCGGCTAACCGCTTTGCAAAATCGCTTAAAATGTTTAAAATCAAAGAAATGGACGATAAAGCAAGCGATGCAGACACCAACTATGACGGTGACTATGTTGTCGATGAAAAAGCAAAAAGTTGTACCTTGACCCCTTCCGGTGTTAAAAAAGCAGAAGAATACTTCCAAATTGAAAACCTTAACGACAGTGAAAATATCGCGATTGCTCACCATATAAACCAAGCTATTCGCGCTCACGGTATTATGAAACGCGATGTTGATTATGTTGTAAAAGACGGCGAAGTTATTATTGTTGACGAATTTACGGGCCGTCTTATGTTCGGCAGGCGTTATAACGAAGGCTTGCATCAGGCCATTGAAGCCAAAGAAGGTGTTCAGATTGCCAAAGAATCAAAAACATTGGCAACCATCACTTTCCAGAACTTCTTCCGACTTTATAACAAGCTTTCGGGTATGACAGGTACTGCCATGACCGAAGAAGCCGAATTTCAGGAAATTTATAAACTCGACGTTATTGAAATTCCAACCAATAAACCCATTGCCCGTGTTGACGAAAACGATGTTGTCTATAAAACCGAAAAAGCAAAACTAAACGCCGTTATCAACAAGATTATTGCTTGCCACCAAAAAGGACAGCCTGTGCTTGTGGGCACGGTCACTATCGAAAAATCGGAACTTTTGTCAGCGATGCTCAAAAAACGCGGTATAAAGCACAACGTACTCAATGCTAAACACCACGAAAAAGAAGCCGAAATTATAGCACAAGCAGGTAAATTCGGCGCGGTTACCATAGCTACCAATATGGCGGGCCGCGGTACCGACATTATGCTCGGCGGTAATGCCGAATACTTGGCAAAAGCGGCTCTTCGCCACGACGGTCTTTCGGAAGAACTTATTATTGAAGCTACAGGCTTTGCTGAAACTGATGACAAGGATATCTTATCAGCTCGCGAAAAATATACCGAATATTATAACAAATTTAAGGCAGAAATCGCCCCCGAAGCTGAAAGGGTAAAACAGGCGGGCGGTCTTGCCATTATCGGCACCGAAAGACACGATTCAAGACGTATTGACAACCAGCTTCGCGGACGTGCAGGACGTCAGGGCGACAATGGTAACACCCAATTCTTCATTTCCTTGGAAGACGACCTTATGCGACTTTTCGGCGGCGAAAGAATAGGCGCACTTATGGACACCTTAAAGGTTGAAGAAGATATGCCGCTTGAAAACAGTATGCTCTCGCACACTATTGAAAACGCGCAAAAGAAAAAGGAAGGTATGAACTTTGCCATCCGTAAAAACACTCTTCAGTATGACGATGTTATGAACAAACAACGTGAACTGATTTATACCCAGCGCGGCAAGGTTCTTGACGGTGAAGACCTTAAAGACACCGTTCTTCGTATGATAGACGATACCGTTGACTCTTATTGCCGGATTTTCCTTAGCGATACCGCCATTCACGATAATTGGGACTTAAAAGGACTTCGTGAATATTTTATTGGTTGGATAACCGAGCCTTCTGATTTGCATTTTACAACTGAAGAACTCGGCAATACTTCGCGCGAAGAAGTCGCACTTTTCCTTAAAGATAAAGCCCGTAAAATTTACGATATTCGTGAAAAAGAGTTTGGCAGTGGCTTAATGCGTGAAATTGAGCGTGTAATGCTGCTTCGCAGCGTTGACACAAATTGGATGGACCATATCGACGCAATGGACCAATTGCGCCAAGGTATCGGGCTTCGGGCTTACGGTCAGCACGACCCTGTTGTTGAATACCGTAACGACAGTTATGATATGTTTGAAGCAATGACAAACGCTATCCGCGAACAAACCGCTAAACTTGTTATGACTATTCGTGTTAAAAAGGACGAAGAAGTGAAGCGAGAAAAGGTCGCAAAAGAAACAGGCACAGGTGATAAGCCACTTACCGTTAAAGGCAAGGGTGCTGTTGGTAAAAACGCGCCATGTCCTTGCGGCAGCGGCAAAAAATACAAGCGCTGTTGCGGAAAAGATATTGACTAATTCGTAATGCGGAATAAACAGTTAAAATTCACCATTATATAAAAATCAATTGTCTTCTTGGCTCCCTCTGACGAGGGAGCTGTTGAGCGTTAGCGAAACTGAGGGAGAGAAAATCAAATTGAAATATACTCTTTACTTATTCTCTCCCTCCGTCTTTTGCTCCGCAAAATCCACCTCCCTCGTCAGAGGGAGGTTTTTCGTACTATCAATAAAATCTTTTCTTGTATTTTTCTTGTTTTATGATATAATAAACACATACCACACCGCCAATTGAATATTTTTATCGTAAAAGATGGAAAATAACTTTTATAAAAAAGTGTTTTCCTTTTCCGTCTTTTGCGGTAATATTCGGTGCGGTGTGGTAACTAATCCGAAGGATGCACTTTTTTTGCACACCTGCGGGTGTGCTTTTTTATTTTAAAGGAGTGGAAATTATGAAATGTGATTGTTATTTTTGTGTTTATTATGACGCTAACGAATGTCTTTTAGGTGATGTCCCGATAAATGAATACGGAAGATGTAAATTTTGTAATTTTTTAAAAATAAAAGATGATGTTTTAAAAATTAAAGCACAAAATTATCTAAAATTAAAAGAAAAAAAGGAGAAGGAAAATTAAACCGCGGAAAATTCCGCGGTTTTTTATATCCAAAAATCAAATATTTTTATTTTCCCGTCTTCAAATTCTATCGCCTGTCGGTATTCGCCGAAGCCTACTTTTCTTATTCCCTTGTATGCTTCGCAAATACCTATAAATCCCCATAAAATACAGCTTGTTATTACCGCGGAAGCGGTCATTTTTCTTAAAAATTCTTTCATTTTTTCTCCTTATTTAATTGTTTTTAAAAGGCTCGCTAACGCCTCTCCCACAAGTTCGGCAGAATAGGTCGCTTCTTCCAAAGTATTAGCTTCTGTACCGAATTCCAACAAAAGCGACCCCGTTGTTAAATTTTGATTATATTTACTCGAACGTAAAAATATCGGGCGAGCAAGAGTGGGATATTTTTGTTCTATTGTTTGTTGCAACTTTACTGCAAGCGAAAGGTTTTCTTTCCAGTTTGGATAATCCTTTACACTGCCGCTCTGACTGCCCATTACAAGCATCACCTGAGCGGCTTTTTTGCCGCCGATTTCGGTTATCAATTTTGCCTTTCCGTCATCTGTTGTAACAGAATCACGGTGTAAATCAAGAACTATTTTTATGCTTGGATATTTTTTAAGATAAGATGTCACCGTTTCGGCGCTTCTGCCGTAACTTCCTGTATATTCGGGATAATCATGTTTTGTTTTATCGTGCAATGTTTTTATACCGTTTTCATTAAGTTTTTGGGCTATAATGCTGCCTATTTTCACCATATTTTTACTGTTATCAGTGCTTCGGGCCTTAAAATCTTCAGTGTAATAATCGGTATCTTCGGTCATAAAGCTTTCAGTTGTGTGCGTGTGCATTATAAGCACTTGGGGTTGGCTGTTTTCAGCTATTTTAAAGGTTAGTTGCTGATTTAATAATGTTTTTAAATTTATTTCAAGAGAAGTAGAGTTTTTTAAATATACATCTTCATATGACAAAGAAGCATTATATGGAGAAATATACCTTGTTATTATTTTTCCCTTAATAGCCTCTGCAGAAACTTCTTTTGAAGAAGTTTCACCTCTTTCAGAAGAAATCTCTTCTGTTTTTGTGGCTTCACTCTTTATTTCTTCTGAAATTTCCTCTTTTTGCGACGATGTTTCTTCTGTTTTCGAAAATGTGTCGGGGAATGTCGGGTTTAATTTAGATATAATATTGACAGAGCCTGTAAAAAAGTAACACAAAAAGAAAAAACAAAGAACATAGCAGATTATAAGTCTTGCTATTCCATATCCGTTGTGCATAAGAACACCCCCACGGGTATTTTATGCGGTTTCAGATTTTTTTAGACCAACTCTAAGACAATCTGTCGTGCAATATCAGGTTGTAAAAACACGTTAAGAGCTGTGGAAATTGCTTCACTTATATTTAAAGAAAGGAGGTCGGCGTCTTTTGGTGTTACTATTAAATCTGTCTCCTTTGAGACTTGTTTTCCTGTTAATTCTTTTGCTATTACTTTTGCTTCAACGACGGTTGGCACACCGATAGCAACTGTCGGTACACCAAGAGAGTGAAAACTTAATTCTTTTCGGGTGTTTTTAACACCTGAGCCGGGGGAAATTCCGCTGTCGCAAAGTTGAATTACCGAAAACAAATTTTCGGTTGTATTAGCACACAAAGCATCTATAACAATTACACAATCAGGCTTTATTTTTTCCACTATAGAAGCAACAATTTCACTTGCTTCTATACCTGTTTTACCAAGTACATTTGGAACTATAACCGATACTGATTTCATTTTCTCGAAACCTTCAAGTCTTTGAAATTGATCTTTTATATGCCTTGTTGCAAGAATTTTTTGCACTGTGTTCGGTCCTATATTATCACTTGTGATATCACTGTTTCCAAGACCCACCAAAAGCACGTTTTCGCGGGTTTTAGGCAATAGTTCGGAAAGGCTCGAAATCATTGCTTTTTCAATGTCTTTATAATCAGGTAACAATGTGATATTTCCAAATTTTAATGTGGCGTATTTTCCTTTTCTTTTTCCATAAGGGTTGTCCTCTTCTAAAGAAGAAAATAAAACCTTAATTTTACCAAAATTTTTCTCTTTAAAAACTTCTTTTTTCTGCATTTTTTGAAACTCTATTGCAAGGTCTGTTCTGTGTGTCAAAATTATCCCCCAAATCAATTAAAAAAGTTGCAAAATTCTTTATAATATGATATACTAATATAGATATATTATATTATATACGGAAAAGTATAAAAAATAATAAAAATAAGAGGTGATT
>CAYQFW010000105.1:0-4971 GCA_964416955.1 uncultured Ruminococcus sp. | reverse complement strand
GAAAAGCGCGTAGACGATTTCGCTGCTGAAGTAGCTGCAATGGCTAAATAATCAGACTAAAATTCAAAGGGTTTGTCTTAATAAGTACAGACCAAAATAAAACAAAATTTAAGCGTCTTGTAAAGAAATTAAACTTTTACAAGGCGTTTTTATTATGTGAAATTCTTCGGATTTCGTATATTGATTTCCCTTTTTAACCGTTTTTTCAGTTAGTTCAACAATTGTTTACATAAATTTAACCAATTTAATTGGTATTATGTTATAATTACTAGCGTTGAATATTAGAATTATAATTGCAAAGGAGTTTTTTTATGGCGTTTCAAACCGTATTTAAAAGATACGAGTTGAAATATATGATCACCCCTCGGCAAAAAGAAAAAGTGCTCGAAGCAATGCAGGATTATATGAAACTTGACAAGTACGGCAGAACGGTTATTCGAAATATTTATTTTGATACGGATGATTATTTGCTCATTCGCCGTTCCATTGAAAAGCCTGTTTATAAAGAAAAGTTAAGGGTGCGGAGTTATGACAGGGCAAAACCTGACAGCACGGTATTTGTTGAGCTTAAAAAGAAGTATAAACATGTTGTTTATAAGCGCAGGATTTCTTTGCCTGAAAAGGAAGCGATTGACTGGCTGTGTGGCGGTGAACATTGTAAAAATACTCAAATTTCCGCTGAAATTGATTATTTTTTAAGGTTTTATAAAACTTTGCATCCTGCGGTTTTTCTTTCATACGAAAGGGAGGCTTTTTATTCAAAAGACAAATCGGATTTCAGAGTTACTTTTGACGAAAATGTTCTTGCGCGTGAGGAGGATATATCTTTAGAGTCTAAAGTCTACGGTAAGCCGATATTACCGAAAGGTAAAATACTTATGGAAATAAAATGTTCGGGCGGAATCCCGCTTTGGATGACAAGAGTGCTTTCGCGCGAACGAATATATAAAACATCGTTTTCAAAGTATGGAACGGTGTATAAAACGGTGATTTTTCCAAAATTGCATAGCACAGGTGTGTATGAAAATAAGGAGATGAAGGAATATGTTTGAAAATTTATTTAAAGGGTTGTTTGATTCGCAAACAACAGCAGTTATCACTGTTACAGATTTTTTAATTTGTTTGGGCTTTTCGCTTTTATTAGGGGTTGTAATGGCAGTCGCTTATATGTATCGCACACGTTATACCAAAAGTTTTGTTGTAACCTTGGCGTCATTGCCTGCGGTTGTTTGCGTTGTTATTATGATGGTTAACGGTAATGTGGGAACCGGTGTTGCAGTTGCAGGTGCTTTCAGCCTTGTTCGTTTTCGTTCTGCACCAGGTACAGCTAAAGAAATTTGCGCTTTATTTTTCGCTATGGGCGCAGGTCTTATAACAGGTATGGGTTATATTGGTTTTGCTATTTTGTTTACAGTTGTTATGAGCGCTGTGTTTGTGCTCTATAACCGTTTTGATTTTGGATTTAAGAAAAATTCAGAAATTTATAAAACCTTTACAATCACAATCCCCGAAGATATAGATTATACTGATGTATTTGATGATGTTTTTAAAGAATATACTTTGAATTATGACTTGGCACGTGTAAAGACTACTAATATGGGTAGTATGTTCCGTTTAACATATAATTTAACTCTTCGTGATGTTAAAAAGGAAAAAGAAATGATCGATAAGCTTCGTTGCCGTAACGGTAATCTTGAAATTGCGGTATCGAAGCAAGAAACCGCAGTCGCTGAACTGTAAGGGGTGTTTTTGTGAAAAAATTTTTTGCTACGGCGTTAATATTGGTTCTGGCATTGAGTACTTTGAGCGCATGCTCAAAAGAAGAAAGCGGAAACGATTTGCAGGACGGCAGTTCTTCTTCCGCGGCAGAACCGGTTAAAGCCGACTTTTCTAAAACCGATGCGGATATGTTTACTGACAGAGATTCAGAAACTGATTATGATGAAGGAGATAGTATTTCTATAACTCTTAACGGTAACGGTGCCACAGCAAGTTCTGACAGCGTGAAAATTTCAGGTACAACCGTTACAATTACGGAAAATACAACTCATATAATATCAGGCACACTCGATGACGGTATGATTATTGTCGATGCCGATGATAAAGCTAAACTTCAACTTGTGTTTAACGGCGTTAAAATCAACAGCGAAACTTCGGCAGCGTTATATATACGCGAAGCGGATAAGGTTTTTGTCACATTGGCTAAAGACAGCGAAAATGTATTATCTAACGGCGGTACATTTACTGCAATAGATGATAATAATATTGATTCTGCTTTGTTTTCGAAGCAAGACTTAACTGTTAATGGTGAGGGAAGCCTTACTGTCGCTTCTCCTGCGGGTCATGGTGTTGTTTGTAAGGACGACCTTGTTTTAACCGGCGGACAGTACACCGTTACTTCGGCTTCTCACGGTATTGATGCTAATGACAGCGTTCGTATTACAGGTAAAACTTCAATTACGGTCGATGCGGGTAAAGATGGTATTCGTGCAGAAAACTCTGATGATGAATCTTTGGGGTTTGTTTATGTTTCAAACGGTACAATGAACATTGAAGCCGAGGGCGACGGCATTGCAGCAGGCGCATATATGCATATTGCGGACGGCACATTCAAAATTCTTGCAGGCGGCGGTAGTGAAAACGGTTCTAAAGAATCTTCTGATTCTTGGGGCGGATTTATGGGTGGCGGCAGACATAGTAAAGGAAATGAAGTCCAAACCCAAACTACTGATGACGGCAGCACAAGTATGAAAGGCTTGAAAGCGGTTAGCGGTTTGCTTATTTCAAACGGTAATTTTACAGTTAACTCGGCTGATGATAGTATTCATTCTGATACTTCGGTTATTATTAACGGCGGTGAATTTGAAATTGCTTCGGGTGATGACGCCGTACATGCCGAAGAAACGCTTACAGTTACTGCAGGTAATATCAATATAACAACAAGTTACGAGGGTTTGGAAGCTCTTGATATTGATGTTCGCGGCGGTGATATTAAACTTGTGGCAAGTGACGACGGTCTTAATGCCGCAGGCGGTACCGATTCAAGCGGTACTACAGGCGGAAGAGACGGTATGTTTGGCGCAGGTGGAATGGGTGGCGGAATGGGAGGAGGTATGCCATCCTCCTCCAATGGCAGTATTGTCATCTCGGGCGGAAATCTTTTTATAAACGCTTCGGGCGATGGTATTGATGCTAACGGAACTCTTGAAATCACAGGCGGACATACAGTAGTTATAGGTCCTACACAGGGAGATACCGCAACTCTTGACTATGATGTAAGCGCTGTTATCAGCGGCGGTACATTTATAGGAACCGGTGCTTCGGGTATGGCGCAGACCTTTAGTGATTCAAAACAGGGTGTTATTGCAGTAAGCGTTGGCAATCAGTCGGCAGGTACTGCTGTTACTATAAAAGATAAAAAAGGTGAAACAATTATTTCGTACACACCCGAACTTTCATTTGCCGTGGTTATTATGAGTAGCCCTGACATTGTTTCGGGCGAAAGTTATAACATTACGGTGGGAAGCAATAGTGCTGACTTTGAAGCAAGTTAAAACCTTATTTACTCTAAAAAAACAGCCGTTTTTACGGCTGTTTTTTTGTACAGGTTTTATTTATTTTGAAGTGGATAGGCATACCGTTTTTTGTTTTAATTGCGATTTCACCGTTTATAAGTGGCAAAAAATAATCAATTGCCTCTTGTGTGATATTGGTTTCATTATCGCATATCCATTTCTTAGGGAAGGTTTTTTCGGCGTTTGCAACGAGTTTTGCTTCAACACTCTCAATCTCAATCTTGTAGGGGTTGTTCGAAACGCGCTTGAACGCCATCATTTTACCTGTTTCCCCGTTTAGTGCGGCTTTTACACCGCATCTGCCAATGAGAGTAGCTTCATCAATATCGGTTTTAGAGCACAAATGCGAAGAACAACGTTGCATAACGTTAAGTTCAATAGAACGCACCTTGCAACCGATTTTTTCAGTAATAAGGTTTTCAAGTAATTTGCCTATACCCGATAAATATTCGTGGCCGAAGTTATCAACCTTGCCCGAGCGATAGTTGGCGTCGTCAAGCTTGATGCCTTCTGATACAGCGACAATAACCGAATTACGAACTTCTAACTGTGCTTTAACATCATTTAAGAATTTTTCTGCAGTAAACTCACCTTCGGGTAGGTAGATAAGGTGGGGCGCGGTTTCGCCGTTAGCGTGAAGTACGCCCGAAGAAGCGGTAAGCCAGCCCGCGTGTCTGCCCATAATTTCTACAACAGTTACAGATTTAAGGTCATAAACTGCGCTGTCGCGCACAATTTCCTGTAAGGTTGTAGCAAGATATTTTGCCGCCGAGCCAAAACCTGGGGTATGGTCGGTATAACACAAATCGTTATCGATGGTTTTAGGGATACCGATAACCTTTACGTCAATGCCGTTTCCCATGGTATATTTTGAAAGTTTGTCGGCGGTGTCCATAGAGTCGTTACCGCCTATGTAGAAAAAGGCGCCGATATTATGCTTTTTAAAACATTCTATGATTTTCTCATAAACTACAGGGCTCTTTTCGGGAGAGGGCATTTTATATCTACATGAGCCTAAAACTGTCGAAGGTGTGGTTTTAACAAGTTCAATATCTTCCTTGGTTTTAATTACGGATTTAAGGTCGATAAGGTTGTCATTTATAACGCCTTCGATACCGTTTAAAGAGCCGTAGATTTTATCAATTTGTGCGCTTTCGAGTGCTTCTTCAAAAACTCCCATAAGCGAAGCATTGATAGCAACGGTGGGACCGCCCGATTGTGCTACTGCAATATTCATAAATGTACTCCTTAAAACTGTTATTTGTATCTATAATACCATTTATTACGTCAAAAATCTACATATTTTCAAAAAATATTGCATTTGTTTTTATACTTGTCTTTTTGATACAAATGTTGTATAATAGCAAAGAAATCAGCCGGTGTGTCGGAATTGGCA
>CAYQFW010000104.1:0-4976 GCA_964416955.1 uncultured Ruminococcus sp. | reverse complement strand
CGGTAGCAAGCGCAACGCCCGCAACATCCAAATCAATAACAGTTACAAAAAACACCGCCAAAAAACCGCAGTTTAAAACTGCGGTTTTTGTATTAAAGTTCTACTTACCCGAACCTTCACTTAAAAATCCGTTTTGATAAGCGGATAAAAGCATTGTAAGACCGTCGATTTGGCTTTGAATTTTTTTACCTTCGTCGGTTTCGCGCACTCTTATGCGCTTTTCCATAACATCAAAAACGGTGTTGGTTGAAAGTATATCCTTATTTTGTGAAATCGCTTCGGTAACGCCAACAAATGGCTCGTGAGAAACAATATGCATACCGTAAGAATTGTAAACCAGCGTATATCCCGCAGTACCCGTTTTATCCTGATAAAACCTGCAAAAACCGCCGTCAATAACAATAAGTCTGCCATTGGCTTTTACGGGGCTTTCGCCCTTAACACGCGAAACGGGTATATGTCCGTTTATAATATGGCTGTGGGGATTATTAAGCCCGAATTCGTGCAAAATTTTCAAGCAAGCATCTTCATCATCATAAAGACTATAATACGGATTACGCGGTTCTGCGTGTGTCGATTGGTCACCTACCAACAAACGCTCAAATGAACACATACGGCTTCTGCCAAAGAGCGGTGAATTTTTACCGCACCACAAGAACCACATTAAATCTTTACCGCGTTTTTGCTCTTCGGAATTCCAGGTAGAATAATATCCGCGCCTTATAATTCGCTCTATTGCGTCAAGCATAGACTTTCCGTGTAATAACCGTCCGTCAATTTCAAGGTCCATAAGACTTTTATCTTCATTCATAGGGATACAGCCATGAAACAAAAGATTATTGTTATAGCATTTATAAAGACTGCCGTTTTTAAACATAAAATCAATATGTCTTCTAAGCTTTTCGCTTCGGTGGAAAGCGGTTTTAAGCTGTTCCATCACCTGTTCTTCTTCCAAAGTCAGTTCATACGGGCAGTCGGGGTTAATAGTCGGAAAATCACAGTCTTTTAATGAATAAATTATTCCGTCTATATTAACCGTTCCGTTTTTATAATCAATTTTTTGGAGCATCAAGCGGTCTTCCATACAAAAGGCAGGATTACGTCTTATAATATGTCCCTCAAGCTTGAACATTATAACTGCAATTGCTTTATGCATCATAGCAATAAGGCTTGGAGAATCCTTTTGCTTTGCCGATTTATCAATCTCTTTAGGCATAAAGCAGGAAACATCTGTGTTTTGATAGGTGTTAGTTGCAAAAAGTGCGAGCGGGCGGAGACTTATGCCGTAGCCGACCTCAATAGTATCAAGATTACCGTAAGAAAAGCAGTTATTGAGCGCGTTTGCAATACAGGTACGGCTTCCGCTTGCGGCACCCATCCATAGTATATCGTGGTTGCCCCACTGGATATCAACACCGTGATGAGAGATAAGGTCTTCCAAAACAATATCAGGTCTCGCACCGCGGTCGTAAATATCACCCACAATATGAAGTCGGTCGGTTATAAGACGCTTTATCGTGGTTGATAAATCGATTATCATATTTTCCGCCTGACCTAAATCAATAATACTTGTAAGAATATTTTCGTGGTATAAAGAGCGGTTTTCTTCACCAATTTTGTCATTCGTTATAAGTTCTTCGAGTATGTAAGCGTATTCTTGCGTTAGTGCCTTACGCAGTTTACTGCGGGTATATTTTGAAGAAACCAAACGTATTATCGACAAAAGCTGTGTTAAAATTTCGCGATAGCGTTTTTCGGGCTCTGTGCACTCAGGTATTATTTCCTTTAATTTAAGCCTTGGATAATATATGAGTGTTGCAAGCTCGGCACGCTCATTTTCAGACAAACTGTCTTTAAACAAAATATTTATTTTTTCTCTTATAGAACCCGAAGCATTGTTGAGTATATGGCGAAAAGCCTCATACTCGCCGTGGATATCAGAAATAAAATGTTCAGTTCCCTTTGGTAAGTTTTGAATAGCACATAGGTTTACAATCTCAGCGGCGGCAGTGCGCACCGTTGGGAATTGCCTTGAAAGTGCTGTGAGATACAATTTATTTTCTTCAAATTGAGCATCGGTAAACTGCTTCATAAAACCACACTCCTTTATTAAAATATATCACAAAAAGTGAAAATTATCAACCAACAGAACCTTGCATTTATTAAAAAAAGCGCAACCAAAGTTGCGCTTTAAGATTAAAGAACGATAATTTCTATATTTTCAATTTTTACATCTTCGGCGGGTTTATCGCCCATACCTGTTTTAACATTTGCAATAGCGTCAACAACGTCCATTCCTTCATAAACCTGACCGAAAACGGTATGGCGGTAGTCAAGCCAAGGGGTCCCTCCCATATCTGCATAAGCCTTTGCACATTCGGGTGGGAAAGCTTCGGGCAAATCTTCCATTTGGTCAAGCATATTAGAAGGCACGGTATTAGCCTGCACAATAAAGAACTGACTGCCGTTTGTGTTAGGGCCCGCATTTGCCATAGAAAGCGCACCGCGGAGATTGTGAAGTTCGGGTGTAAATTCGTCTTCAAATTTTGTGCCCCAAATAGATTCGCCGCCTATACCTGTGCCCATAGGGTCGCCGCCCTGAATCATAAAATCTTTAATTACGCGGTGAAAAATAAGGCCGTCGTAATAGCCGTTTTTAGCGTGGGTTGTAAAGTTTTCAAAGGTTTTGGGTGTCTTGTCGCCAAAGAGTTTAATCTTGATATCACCCATTGTGGTGTGCATAATCGCAACGGTATCGCCCGATTTTGCTGTTTCTAACTGTAAATTAGCCATAAAATGCCTCCAAAATCTAAAATTTTCACTTGTATTTTACCACTATATGTTGTATAATACAAGTAATAATTTGGCAAAATTTAATTTTTAAAGGAGTATTTGTTATGAATTGTCCTTTTTGTGCCTATGAAGAAAGCAAGGTAATCGACTCTCGCCCTACCGACGAAGGTCAAAGAATCCGCCGCAGACGTGAGTGTTTGCAATGCGCTAAGCGTTTCACTACTTACGAAATAATCGAAAGTCTTCCGATTATTGTTATCAAGAAAGATAAATCTCGCGAAACCTTCAACCGCAACAAGATTATGAACGGTCTTTTACGCGCTTGTGAAAAACGTCCTGTATCAATTGATACGCTTGATAAAATGATTGACGATATTGAGGCTATAATTCAAAACTCTCTCGACCGCGAAGTTACAAGCGAAAAAATCGGCGAATTGGTTATGGAAAAGCTCAAGGGCATTGATGAAGTAGCCTATGTACGTTTTGCATCGGTTTACTGTCAGTTTAAGGACATCAACACCTTTATGTCCGAGCTTAACAAACTTTTGTCAAAAGACTAATTTTACGAAGGGTATTTTTTAATACCCTTTGTTTTTTAAAATAGGAGTTAGTATGTCAGATAACATTTTACTTGCAGATTTATTACTGCCCAACATTGATAAAACCCCCGATTATTACGAAAATCTCTACCCTGCCCGCAACTTACCCGAGGGCGCAAGAGTTGTTCGTATAGCACCAAGCCCCACAGGATATCTCCATTTGGGCGTGCTCTTCGCTTCACTCGTCAACCGCATTACTGCCACATCTTCGGGCGGTGTGTTCTTCACCCGTATTGAAGACACCGATAAAAAGCGTGAAGTTGCAGGCGGTATTGAAGATATAATCGGCGGTCTTAACCGCTTTGGTATCGCCCCCGACGAAGGTTTTATAAGCGGTACTGAGCAAAAGGGTGACTACGGCCCTTACCAACAAAGCCACCGCGCCGAAATTTATCAGACCTATGTTAAAGAGCTTATCCGTCAAGGTCTTGCTTATCCTTGTTTTTGTACTGCCGAAGAGCTTGAGTCGGTTAGAAACGAACAGGAAGCTCAAAAAATCCGCACAGGTTACCACGGCAAATGGGCAAAACACCGCGATATAACATTTGAAGAAGCAAAAGAACTTATTGACCAAGGCAAACCCTTTGTTGTAAGACTTAAGTCCCCAGGTAACGAAGAAAACAAGATTGTTTTTGAAGATGCTATAAAAGGCAAAATAGAAATGCCCGAAAACGACGAAGACTTTGTACTCTTAAAGTCGGACGGCATCCCCACCTACCACTTCGCCCACGCCATCGACGACCACTTAATGCACACAACCCACGTGCTTCGCGGTGACGAATGGATTTCTTCAGTTCCTAAGCACATTCAACTATTCAAGATTTTAGGCTTCAAAGTGCCCAAGTTTGGTCATATTTCGCCTATTATGAAGCTTGATAACGGTGCAAAACGCAAGATTTCAAAGCGTAAAGACCCCGAAGCCGCAGTTCACTTCTTCGCCGAAGAAGGCTATATGAGCGAATGTGTTATTGAATATTTAATGACCGTAGCCGCTTCTGATTTTGAAGACTGGCGCCGCGCCAACCCTGACAAATCTTACAAAGACTTTAAGTTCAACCTTAAGAAAATGAGTGTTTCGGGTGCGTTATTCGACGGTGTTAAACTTCTTGACGTTAGTAAAAACTTGGTATGCAGACTTTCAAGCGAACAGGTTTACGATTATGTTACCGCTTGGGCTAAGGAATTTGACGAAGAGTTCTATAAGGTTCTCACCGCCGACGAAAAATATACCAAGGCAGTTTTTGCAATCGACCGCGACGTACCAAAACCGCGTAAGGATATTGCAAAATGGAACGAGATACGCGAATATTTCTCATATATGTTCGAAGAATATTACACCCCCGATTTCACATTGCCCGAAAATATTGAAAGTGAAGATGCTATCGCTTTCTTAGAGCGTTACAAGGAAGTGTATTCCGCCGAAGACGACAAGCAAGAGTGGTTTAATAAGATTAAGGCTATTGCCCCCACCCTTAACTTCGCGGCTGAAACCAAGGAATACAAAGCCAACCCAGACGCTTTCAAGGGTAGCGCGGGCGACCTTAGTACTGTTCTTAGAATTGCAATTACCGGACGCCGTAACAC
>CAYQFW010000103.1:0-4981 GCA_964416955.1 uncultured Ruminococcus sp. | reverse complement strand
CGGTCATAGCAGCGCGAGCTTCGTCGCGTGTCCAGAGCTTGCCGCGGTAGTTAAGGTCGCAAGAAATCTTAACGCCCTTTTCTTTTGCTTTTTTGCAAGCTTCTTTACAAATTTCAACAACGTTGGGTCCTAAAGCGGGAGTGATACCTGTGAAGTGGAACCAATCGGCGCCTTCGAAAATAGTATCCCAGTCGAAATCAGCGGCAACTGCCTGCTGAATAGCGGAATATTTACGGTCATAAATACAAACCGAACCGCGCTGGCTTGCGCCTTTTTCGAGGTAGTAGATACCCACGCGTTCGCCGCCGCGAACGATTTTAGAGGTATCAACACCAAAGTAACGGAGACTGTCAACTGCAGCCTGACCGATAGCGTGCTTCGGAAGTTTTGTAACATAAACGCTGTCCATACCGTAGTTTGCAAGACTTACCGCAACGTTGGCTTCGCCGCCGCCGAAGGTTGCCTGCATCTGGTCATTCTGGAAAAAACGGTAATAACCGTTGGGGGCGAGTCTTAACATAATTTCGCCGAAAGTAACTATTCTTGACATATTATTTTTCCTCCATTTTTTCAAGAGCTTCTTTTACGAAGAAACTACCGCCGATGGCTTCGATTTTATCAAAAGCTAAGAATTCGTCGATATTGCTTCTGTCTACACCGCCTGTGGGAATGAATTTAACCTGCGGGAAGGGAGCGGAAAGGGCTTTTAAAGCTTTAAGACCACCGTAAACGTTTGCAGGGAAGAACTTAACGGTGGTAATACCAAGGTCTAAAGCCTGCATAATCTCAGTAGGTGTTACACAGCCCGGATAGTAGGGGGTATTGTTTTCTTTGCAGATTTTTGCAACTTCCACCGAAAGACCGGGGGAAACAATAAACTGTGCGCCTGCCTTGAGAGCATCTTTACACTGTTCGGCATTGATTACAGTGCCTGCACCAATAGACATATCGGGGTAATTCTTGCAAGCGTATTCAATCGCCTCCTTGGCGCAAGCGGTACGGAAGGTGATTTCCGCACAGTTGATACCGCTGTTTTTCAGAGCGGTCAAAATTTTGTCTGTTTCAGACAACTCTTTGATTACTACAACGGGGACAAATTTTTCCATTATAAATTCTCCTTTACAGAAAATGTTTATTTCAAGGATATTATACTATTTTTATTTTAAAAAAGCAATTGTAATTTTACAATTTAAAAAAATTCTTCAAAAAGGACAAAAAATAGATGTTTTTAACATTTTTAGTTTCTGATTGTGTGTTGCTAAAATGTAAATTTTCAAAAAATGTGTTGTTTTATTCTTTGAAAGATGTTACAATAAACTGGAATAAGCATGTGAAAGTGTGGGTTGAGGCTTGAAAATACTTGCAAAACTTGCCGTTGCGGCGATTAGAGCGTTGTATTTTTTCTTTAAGCTCTTTTTGAGGCCGAGCAGAAAAATCGCCTTTTTAAGCCGTCAAAGCGATGCGGTGCCTGTCGATTTTGAATATCTCAACAATGCTGTAAACGAAAAATATCCCACAATTAAAACGGTTGTTCTTACCAAAAGAATACCGCCGTCTTTAATTGGAAAAATCGGGTATGCTTTTCATATACTTGTTCAAATGTATCATATCGCCACTTCAAAAGTGGTTGTGGTGGACGGATATTCTATTGCGGTATGTGTTTTAAACCATAAAAAAGAGCAAAAATTTGTTCAGTTGTGGCATGCGCTTAATATTGTTAAAAAATTTGGCTTTCAAGCGCTTGATAAGCCGTGGGGACATACAAAGGCGCTTGCTGAAAGTATGTGTATGCACCGTAACTACACTCACGTTGTTGCTTGCAGTGAGGCTTCGGGCAAAGTGTTGCTTGAATGCTTTAATGCTTCAAGGGAAAAATTAGTGTTACTTCCTTTGCCGCGAATAGATTATATTCTTCATTCGCCTGATAAAAGACAGAAAATAGAAGAAAAATATCCCGATATTTTTAAAAAACCGATTTTGATTTACGCGCCCACTTTCAGAGCGCATCAAAAGGTGGATTTATCTTGGATTGGTAAGACAATTGATTTTGAAAAATATAATGTGGTGGTAAAACTTCATCCTGCGGATAAGCAGGGGATAGATTTTGCGGTTGACAGTCGTGTGGTTACAGACAGCGAATTTTCTTCTTTTGATTGGATGAAAGTTTGCGATAAAATTATTACCGATTATTCGGGTGTCGGCTTTGAGGCGATGCTTCTTGGCAAACAGGTTTATTACTATTTGTATGATTATCAAGAGTACAAACAAAAAAACGGTCTAAATCTTGATTTGTTTTCTGAAGAAATCAGCTTGGTTGTGACCGAAAGCGCGCAGGAATTAAAACATATTTTAGAAAAGGATTACGATTTTTCAAAAACCGACGCTTATATCAAAAAATATTTAAGCGTTGGAAGTGAAAATTGTTCTTCACGTTTAGCAGAGTTTATTTTTGGGCTTTTGTAAATGCTTTGGAGGTACAAGTTTTGGAAGAAAATAAAATTTTAGAGGAAATACACGAACTTCAAAAATTGGAATTTGCAATTTTGAAAGATGTTGCAGAAGTTTGTAAAAAACATAATATAAAATTCTTTTTAGGTGAAGGCACCC
Organism: uncultured Ruminococcus sp.; assembly: GCA_964416955.1. GTDB lineage: Bacteria > Bacillota > Clostridia > Oscillospirales > Acutalibacteraceae > UBA737. The sequence goes on along the minus strand of CAYQFW010000103.1, from coordinate 2,374 downwards.
TCCTGGGTGCTATTCGTCACAAGGGTTTTATACCTTGGGATGACGATGTGGATATAATAATGGAAAGAAGCGAGTATGAGCGTTTCTTGGCTGTGGCACAGGATGAACTGGGTGATAAATATCAAGTTCAGCATCCAACCACGGTGGATAACTATTGGTCGCCTTTTATTAAAATAAGACAACTTAAAGGTGAAATCAATTTCCGTCAGCAACATATTGCTCATCTGACCGAAAATAACGGACCGTATATTGATATTTTTCCAATGGAATTTGTTCCGACAAATAAGGGTTTTAAAATTTTAAAGACGGCTTTTTTAATAAGGTTTTACCGTGGTATGCTTTCATATAAACTTGGTCTTCGCAAACCTCCGCATCTTAAAGGTAAGGTTCTTAAGTTTATATCAAATTTCTATTCTGTAAAGGCTCTTCATAAGGGACTTCAGAAAAATTTCACCTGTTTCGGCAAGGGCGAAAAGCCATATATGGCAACCTTTTCTTCTTATCACCCTTTGCGTTGTCAGATTTGTAAAAGCGAATGTTATAAGGAAATGCTTTGGTGGGATTTTGAAGATGTTAAAATGCCTGTGCCTGCAGGTTATGATGAAATTCTCACCACCATCTATGGCGATTATATGACTCCGCCACCCGAAGATAAGAGGGTTATCAAGCACCATTTCAACCAAGCGGAAGTTTAGGAAAGGTTTTTAAATAATGTATCTTAAAAGATTTTTTAAAGATTTGAATAAATATAAAAAATATTTATTTTGCGCAACAAAGGCAACCCTTAAAACAGAAGTAACAGGTTCTTATTTGGCAGGACTTTGGTGGGTTATTGAACCGTTTTGTTTTATGCTGATATATACATTTATATCAGAGGTTGTTTTTAAAAAAACCATGCCTTATGCTTCAATATTTGTATTCTTAGGACTTACTGTATGGGATTTTTTTAATAAAAATGTTTCTGCAAGCGGCGGTCTTCTTAAGTCTAATAAAGGCATTGTTACAAAAATTTATCTGCCCAAATACCTTATATATATAAAGCTTATGATGGTTAACGGCTTTAAGATGCTTGTTTCGCTTGCAATTTGTTTTTTGCTCGTTGCGTTTTACAGAGTTCCTGTAAGTTGGCATTTGGTTGAATTTATTCCCTGTCTTTTAATGCTTGTAATAGTTTCATTTGGTATAGGTTGTGTGTTTATGCATTTCGGTGTTTATGTGCAGGACCTTTCAAAAATAGTTCGAATAGCGCTCAGATTGGTTTTCTATATGTCGGGTGTATTTTACGATATCGCAACCAGCGTTTCGGCACCTTACGGGGAAATTTTACTTAAAATCAACCCTGTTGCTGTTGCAATGGACGGATGCCGCAATACCATTATTTATAGCTCGTCACCCGATTGGCTGATGATTGGTATTTGGACATTGCTTGGAGTTTTACTTTCTGTTTGGGGAATAACAGTGGTTTACAAAAATGAAAACAATTATGGAAAGATATTATGATGAAAAAAACGGTTGAAGTAAAAGATTTAAAAATCAGTTACAGAACAATGGATCCTATCCGTATAAAAAGTTTGCTCAAAGGCGGAAAACGTGTGTCTGTCGAGCAAGCGGTAAAGGGTATTTCATTTGAAGTTCATAAAGGTGAAATTTTAGGACTTATCGGTCAGAACGGCAGCGGTAAGTCTACCACGCTTCGTTGCATTGCGGGGATAATTTCGCCTGACGAAGGAAGCGTTAATCTTTTTAACAATTCGGTTTCGCTGCTTGCTATCGGTGTAGGTTTTCAGAAAGAACTTACAGGTCGGGTTAATATAATGCTTTCGGGGCTTCTTATGGGTTTTACCGAAAAGGAAATTGAAGCCAAAATGGATGAAATTATTGAATTTTCGGAACTTGGCAAGTATATAGATAAGCCTGTCAGCAGTTATTCGAGCGGTATGCATTCACGCTTGGCTTTCGCTATAACGGCAATGCTCGATACCGAGATTTTGTTAATAGATGAGATTTTCAGCGTGGGTGATGCCCGTTTTAAGAAAAAGAGCAAAAAGAAAATGCAGGAACTTATTATGGATAAGGACCGTACGGTTATTATGATTTCTCACAGTATTGATACCTTGCGTTCAATGTGTGACCGCATTATATGGATGCATCAGGGTGAAATCAAAATGATGGGAGAGCCTGACGAAGTGCTTGAAAAGTATACCGAATTTATGGTTTCGGGCATAAACTGATAGTGTGAAATCGGGCTTTATTTGGGGGTTTAATTTTTGGTTTATTCAAATGTCCTTGAAGCGGTAGGCAATACACCGCTTATAAAACTTTCGCGCATGGTCGATTCTGACAGCGCAGATGTTTTGGTAAAATACGAAGGTGT